>JAFECZ010000001.1 GCA_018241905.1 Pseudomonadota bacterium | reverse complement strand
ACGAGAGCGACGCGCCGCGCACCTGCGCAAGTCGCAGGAGCTGGCTGCGCAGCGCGGCATCGGGCTCGCGCCGCACATCGGGGTATTGCGCGCCGGCCAGCGGCGCCACGCGCCGCTCCAGCATGCCCAGCAACTCGTTCTTCGCGTCCTGGGGATGGCGGTAGCGGATGCTGCTGTCGGCATCCAGGTGCGCCGGGCCGCCATACACCTGCTGGCGCGTCGAGAGGCTGTCGCCGCGATACCAGGTGTCGCGCACGGCTTCGCGCTGGTCCTTGGGCAGCAGGATCAGGAAGTTGAACTCGCCTTCCATGCGCAGGAAGTCCATGTAAAGCCGCGAGTTGAGCTGGTGGCCGACGTTGCCGTACACGTCGTACAGCGCCACCAGCAGGTAGTGGATGCGCTCAAGCAAGGGATAGCCGATGACCCATGCGGTCTTGGGCGGCTCTTCGCCCACCAGGCCCTTGACCACGCTGGCGCTGTCGAAGTGGCGCAGCACGGTCAGCGCGGCATTCGGATTGCGCTCGCGCCCGCCGTCCCACACTAGTCCCAGGTCCACGCGGGTGCCGTTGGCCGCGCGCTGGGCCAGCGCCTTCGACTTGGCTTCGAGATAGCCCTTCTCGAGATTGGCGTAACGCGCCCAGGGCGCCAGCAGGCCCGTGTTGCTGTTGCCCGTGGGCAGGCGCAGCAGGTCGGCTTCGGTGGCCAGCTGATGCGCCATGGATTCGTCGTAGCCTTTCGAGGGCGCCTGGAAGAAGACCCAGAAGCGGTCGTCGATCACGTCCAGCGCCATCTGGCCGCGGCACACCGGGCCCTTGATGAAGCCCATGATGGTGAACTCGGCCTCGTCCAGCATGAAGCTGTAGCGCGCCGCCACCGGCAGGGCCTCGAAGGTCTTGAAGGGGTTGGCCGCATCCTGCGCGTCGTAGCCTGGCAGGCTTTGCACGGCGTAGTCCGGCTGCAGGAACAGCGAGCGCCAGCGCGCCATGCGCGCCGCATCGAGCCGGTAGGGCATGTGGGTCTTGGCCACGATGCTCTCGCGCTCGGGCACCAGTCGGTAGTACACGCGCCCTGCCCCGGGGTCGTCCACCGGGCGGCGGGTAACGATCTGGCGCACCGGCTGGCCGGCCGGCGTGCTGGAGCGCACCAGCTTGAAGTACTGGCGCGACCTGTCGTCGTCGAAGTACAGGTGCGCCAGGAAGAGATGCTCGTAGGCGTAGCGCGCGAAGAGCTGTTCCTTGAGGCTGTCGCCATTGAGAAAGCGCTCCCACTGTGCCACGCGCTGCTGCGCCAGCGCCGACGGCGGGCCGGCGGGTTCGGCGGGCGCGCCCTGCTCCAGCCAGCGGGTGAGTGTTTCATGCTCGGCGCGCGAGAGGCCCGGCAGACCGAAGGGCATGCCGGCCTGCGGATTGCGCTGCTCGAAGTTCTCGACCTCCGCTCCGGCCGGGCAGGTCTGCGGGCGGTCGATGGAAAAGTCCAGCTCGGCCGGCGCCGTGCCGCTCGTGGCCATGGGGTGCTGCTGCTTGAGCATGAGCAGCCGGTGCATCAGGCCCGCCGTGCGGTTGGCCTCCGGCGTCTGGTCGGTGTGTTCGTTCAGCACCGGAAAGAAGCCCTTGTCGCGCCACTGCGATGCCTTGTCCGCGTCTTCATAGAGCCTCGACGGCTCGGCCGCCAGCAGTCGCGTGGCGTCGTACACCCGCGTCTTGCTGGCGCCGCGCGCAATGCCTTCCCAGCTGGTCGCCTTGAGCTGGCAGGGCGCGTCGTAGCAGGCGTGGCAGACCACGCAGCGCTTGTCCAGGATGGGCTGGATGGTCTGCGTGTACGAGATGTCGTTGGGCGCCGGAGGCCTGGGCTGGTCGAAGCGCGCGGGCTGCGACGGACCGAAGAGTTCGTCGAACTTGCCCAGGCTGGCCAGCGTGGCACAGGCACTGAGAAAAAGGAAGGCGAGGAGCAAAGGCAGGCGGCGCATGGGGCGCGAGTGTGGCATCAAACGGCGCCCCCCTGCCTGCCGGCCGCCTCCCCAGGCCCGGATTCGCGCGGCCGTCGCGTCGATGAAGCAGCGTCCTGGGCCCGCGCTTTTCATCTCCGTGCCGTTCGCAGTTCGCGCATCAGACCTCCTCGACCAGCCGAAGACCGATCACCCCAGCCACCACCAGCCCCACGCACAGCAGGCGCAAGGGCGAGGCGCTGTCGCCATGCACCGCCATGCCAACCAGGGTGACGCCCACGGCGCCGATGCCTGTCCACACCGCATAGGCGGTGCCGGCGGGCAGCGACTTCATCGCATGCGTCAACAGGAAGATGGAGGCCAGCGCAGCCACGATGCCGATGGCGCCCGGCACTGGCCGGCTCCATCCGTCGGCGGCCTTCAGTGCGGCCGCCATCACGATTTCGACTGCGCCTGCAAGCAGCAGGATCAACCATGCCATGAAGAACTCCTTTCGATGCCAATGAGCATTTGAGACGAATGGAGTCTGTGGCTACACTTCCCGTTAGACAAGTACGCACCTTTTGGTGCCTATAAAAGGAAAAGAGCGACATGGCAGGAAAGCGCGCTTCGCGCGGCGACGTCTACAGCGCCAGCTGTCCCTCGCGCGTGGCATTGGAACTGATCGGCAGCAAGTGGGCCTTGCTCATCGTCCCGCTGCTGGACGAAGGCCCGGTGCGCAATGGCGAATTCATGCGCCGGATCGAAGGCATCTCGCAGAAGATGCTGACCCAGACCCTGCGTGAACTGGAACGCAACGGCCTGGTCGAGCGCATCGACTACCAGACCGTGCCGCCGCACGTCGAATACCGGCTCACCGCGCTGGGCCGCTCGCTCAGCCGGGCGCTGGTGGTGGTCGATCAGTGGGCCGAAGCGAACGTCGGCAAGCTGGTGTCGGCGCAGGAGGCCTTCGACCAGGCTGGCGGCGACTAGGTGCCAGCAAGGCGGCCATTACCGGGTCAGGGCTGCTGGCCCTGCGGCCCCACGGCCGGCGCCGCGTGCGCGGGACCCAGGCCCAACTTGCGGCCCAGCGAGTCGCCCAGGTTGCGCACCGGGCGGCTGGCGGCTTCGGAGCCGCGGTTGATGCCGTTGCGCGTTGCCGTGTCTGCATGCGCAATGCTCCGGCCGGCCGCGTCGGTGCCGTGCTGGATGCTGTCGCCCACCTTGGTTCGGGGCGCGGGCTTGATGGTGTGCGCCGGTTGGCTCGGGGCCGGCTTTTCCGGGTTGGGAGCCTGCGCTGCGGCGGCGCCCGCCATCAGCAGTGCGGCCAGCGCGATGCAAATGCGTGGAGAGCGTGTCTTCATGGTGTGTGGATGTGCTGTTGTCTTGTCTCTGGAAGCGAGCATCTGTCTCGCCATGCCATGGTAGCCGCGGCCTGCGCTCGCTGGCGTAGGCCGGCACCGGCAAATTACTGCTGTTCTTCCTGCTGCTGGCGGGCCAGCCGCTCGCTCTTCCAGTAGACGTCGTCGCCGCCATCCAGGCGGTTGAGCACGCGGGCGAGCACGAACATCAGGTCGCTCAGGCGATTGAGATAGCGCCGCGGCGTGTCGTTGATGGTGTCGGCGGCACCGAGCGCCACCACGAGGCGTTCGGCGCGGCGGGCCACCGTGCGGCACACGTGTGCCTGCGACGCGGCGCGCGTGCCGGCCGGCAGAATGAATTCCGCCAGGCGGGGCAGCGTGGCGTTGTGCTCGGCCAGCGCGTTGTCCAGTTGCAGCAGCGCCTCGGGCTTGAGCAGCGTGTAGCCCGGCATCGACAGCTCGCCGCCCAGGTTGAACAACTGATGCTGCACGTCGACCAGCAGCTCGCGCACCGGCGCGGGCATGGTCTCGCACAGCAGCAGGCCGATGTGCGAGTTGAGTTCGTCCACGTCGCCCATGGCGGCCACGCGCAGGTGGCTCTTGGGGACGCGGGTGTTGTCGCCCAGGCCGGTGGTGCCGTCGTCGCCGGTGCGGGTGGCGATTTGTGTGAGTCGGTTGCCCATGGGGTGGATGCTCCGAGGCGGTGTGGATCGTGCCGCCTGGTCAGGCGGGCCCTTGCGCCGAACTTGAGCAAAGAAGAACCAAGCTCTGCGTGACTGGCACCCCGGGATGGTAAGGCGGAAACAACGGCACCGTTGGCGTGATGGCCGTCAGTACCGTTGCGCTCGCGATGCGCCTCAGTTGGGCTTCACGCCAGCGCCTGGCTGCGCCGCACTCGCAGCAGCGCCTCCACTGAAGGCGCGATCGAACACGCCTCGGTCATACGCGGGCAGTAGTTGCGTCTGGATGGCCTGCGTGCGCAGTGCTGCAAATTCCTGTTTGAAGCGCGGAAGGTCCACTGATGATTGGTCGCTCACCGCAACATCGAAGGTGGCATTGGAGATGCCGAGTGCGGCTTGATCAATGAGCGGGATCAACGAACCTGCACGAAACTCGGTGTCCTTGCGATCGCGCAGGTGGGCGGAAATGCGCCCCAGGTAGACCACCGACTGCGGGGGCACCAGGGAATCGTCAGCGGACCTGGGCGGCATCGCCCTGATCGCCTGCGCTCACCCTATCCGCTTGCAGGTGAGCAGATTGTGGGTGACAACTCATTTACGAGAGCAAGGGTAAGCCGCAGCGCCGGTGATCTTAATCACACGATGTCAATCTCTTGCGCGCGGCCGTTCGCGCAACCCACTACTCAGTCCGGCAGCACCGCCGTGACTTCGATCTCGACCTTGGCGCGATCCTCGATGAGTGCCTTCACTTCCACCGCCGTCATGGCCGCGTTGTAGCTGCCGATGATGTCGCGGTAAGCCTTGCCGATCTCGCGGCCGGCGGCGAGGTATTCGCGCTTGTCGGTCACGTACCAGGTCATGCGCATGATGTGCTCGGGCTTGCCGCCCGCTTCGCGCAGCACGTCGACGATGTTCTGCAGCGCCTGGCGCACCTGGCCTGCGAAGTCGTCGGTGTGGAACACGCACTGCGCGTCCCAACCGATCATGCCGGCGATGAAGACCTGCGTGCCGCGCACCTTGACGCCGTTGGCGTAGCCCTTGGGACGCGGCCAGCCTTCTGGAAGAAGCACTTGCATGGGGGATCTCCTGTTCTGTCTCTGTTGTGTTGTGACGTGTCGTGCGGTCAGTGCGACGAAGGCACGTGCGCCTTGAGCATCTCGCGCGCGATGATGAGCTGCTGCACCTCGGTGGCGCCTTCGTAGATGCGCAGCGAGCGGATCTCGCGGTACAGGCGCTCCACGGTCTGTTCGCTCACCACGCCCAGGCCGCCGAACATCTGCACTGCCGCATCGATGACCTGCTGCGCGCCTTCGGTGGCAGCCAGCTTGGCCATCGCGGCTTCGCGCGTCACGTTCTGGCCCTGGTCGCGCTGCCATGCGGCGCGGTAGACGAGCAGCGCCGACGAGTCGATGGTGAGCGCCATCTGCGCCAGCTTGCTTTGCGTGATCTGGAAGTCGGCCAGCGTCTGGTTGAACATCTTGCGCGTGGTGGCGCGCTCCATGGCCGCATCGAGCGCGCAGCGCGCGAAGCCCAGCGAGGCCGCCGCCACCGACGTGCGAAACACGTCCAGCGTGCGCATCGCCACCTTGAATCCCTCGCCCGCCGCGCCCACGCGCTGCGTGAGCGGAATGCGGCAGTTGGTGAAGCGAAGGCGCGCCAGCGGATGCGGCGCAATCACGTTGATGCGCTCGGCGATCTCGAAGCCCGGCGTGCCCGCTTCGACGATGAAGGCCGAGATGCCGCGCGCGCCCGGCGCTTCGCCGGTGCGCGTGAACACCACGTAGAAGTCGGCGATGCCGCCATTGGAGATCCAGGTTTTCTCGCCGTTGATCACCACATGGTCGCCCTCGACCTTGGCGCTGCACTGCATGGCGGCCACGTCGGAACCGGCCTCGGGCTCGGACAGCGCAAAGGCGCTGATCGCCTCGCCGCGCTCCACGCGCTTGAGGTAGCGCTCGCGCTGCTCGGGCGTGCCCGCCAGGCTGATGGCGCCGGAGCCGAGGCCCTGCATGGCGAATGCGAAATCGGCCAGGCCCGAATGGCGCGCCAGCGTTTCGCGAATGATGCAGATGGCGCGTGTATCGATGCTGTCGCCCACCGCGTGCTTGAGCCAGCCGCCCTGCCCCAGCGCGCGCACCAGCGACTTGCATTCGGCATCGACGTCGGGGCCGTGCGCGTGCGGCACGTTCTGCGTGGCCCAGGCGTCGAGCTCGCGGGCCAGCGTGCGATGGCGCTCATCGAAGAAGGGCCAGTCCAGGTACTTGGTGTCGCTCATGGTGTCAGTTCCCTTCGAACTTGGGCTTCTGCTTGGCCACGAAGGCGTGGTAGGCCCGCGAGAAATCCTCGGTGAGCATGCAGATGGCCTGGGCCTGCGCCTCGGACTCGATGGCCTGCTCGATGGTCATGGCCCATTCCTGGTGCAGCATGGTCTTGGTGATGCCGTTGGCAAAGGTCGGGCCTTGCACCAGCTCGGCAGCCCAGGCCTGCGCGTTGGCCAGCAGCTCCTCGGGCGTGACCAGGCGGTTGTAGAAGCCCCAGCGCTCGCCCTCTTCGCCGCCCATGGCGCGGCCGGTGTAGAGCAGCTCGCTGGCGCGGCCCTGGCCGATGATGCGCGGCAGGATGGCGCAAGCGCCCATGTCGCAGCCCGCCAGGCCCACGCGGTTGAACAGGAACGCGGTCTTGCTGCGCGCGGTGCCCACGCGCAGGTCGGAAGACATGGCCACGATGGCGCCGGCGCCGGCGCACACGCCGTCCACCGCCGCGATGATGGGCTGCGGGCAGGCGCGCATGGCTTTCACCAGGTCGCCGGTCATGCGGGTGAAGGCCAGCAGCTCGGGCGCCTTCAGGCGCACCAGCGGGCCGATGATCTCGTGCACGTCGCCGCCGGAGCAGAAGTTGCCGCCGGCGCCGGTGACGACGACCGCCTTCACGTCGGTCGCGTACTTCAGGTGCTGGCCGAAGAAGTCGCGCAGCTCGGCATACGAATCGAAGGTGAGCGGGTTCTTGCGCTCGGGGCGGTTCAGCGTGATGGTGGCCACCCCACCCTCGACATGCAGCGCGAAGTGCTGCGGCTTGTAGCCGGCGGCGGTCTTGAAGTTGCCCGCGGCCAGGGCCGGGTCCACGCGCGGCGTGTCGGCGGTGTCGGTAGTGCTCATTCCTTCTCCTGCGAAGCTTGGTCGTTGTGAACCAGGCGAACACGCAGTTCGCCGAGGTGGGCGTGCACCTGGTGCATCGCTTCTTCATCCATGCTGGCGAAGAGCTCGAGAATCCACTGCTCGTGCTCCTGCGCCATGGTCTCGAACAGTCGCCGGCCCTTGGGCGTGAGGCGCACGATCCAGGCGCGGCGGTCGGTGGGGCTGGCTTCGCGTGCCACCAGGCCTTCGCGCTGCAGCTCGTCCGTCAGGCCGGTGACGTTGCCGCCGGTCACCATCAGGTACTTGGACAGCGCGCGCATCTTCATGCCGTCCTTCTGGCGATAGAGCTGCGCCATGTAGTCGAAGCGGGCCAGCGAGATGTCGAACTGCTCGCGCAGGCGCTTGCGGATCTCGGCCTCGATCTGCGTGGTGGTGGCCAGCATGCGCAGCCACAGCTTGAGTGCCGCGTGGTCGCCGCTGTGGGCGCGCGCTTCGTGGCCCAGCTGATGGGCCTCGCTCAAGAGTTCATGCGACGGATCGTTCTGTTTCATTTCTTCCCCTTTGTGCTCATGCCCCTCACACACCGAGGGCGCGGTTGGCCTGCTCCAGCGGCGAGGCGCCGGCCGCCTGCGCGGCGGCCGCACGCTCGCGCTCGAGGTTGCGCTCCAGCTGCATCTTGGCCGCGCGGTACTGCTTGGGCCAGGCGATGTCCGGATAGCCGATCTTCGCCGACTCCATGAGCGTCCAGGCCGGATTGGCCAGGTGCGGGCGCGCCACGGCGCACAGGTCGGCACGGCCGGCGGCAATGATGCTGTTGACGTGGTCGGCTTCCGAGATGGCGCCCACCGCGATGGTGGCAATGCCCGCCTCGTTGCGCACGCGGTCGGCAAAGGGCGTCTGGAACATGCGGCCGAATACCGGCTGCTCCTTCTTGCTCACCTGGCCCGAGGAGCAGTCGATGAGGTCGGCGCCTGCGTCCTTGAATGCCTTCGCGATCTGCACCGCGTCATCGGGCGTGATGCCGCCTTCGACCCAGTCGTGCGCCGAGATGCGCACCGACATCGGCAGGTTCTGCGGCCACACTTCGCGCACCGCGTGGAACACCTCCAGCGGATAGCGCAGGCGGTTGGCCAGCGAGCCGCCGTAGTCGTCGGTGCGGTGGTTGGTCAGCGGCGAGATGAAGGACGAGAGCAGGTAGCCGTGCGCGCAGTGCAGCTCCAGCCAGTCGAAGCCGGCCTGCGCGGCGAACTTGGCGGAGCGCACGAAGTCTTCCTTCACGCGGTCCATGTCCTCGCGCGTCATGGCGCGCGACCAGTCGCTCACGCCGTCCAGGTATTGCTGCGGCGAAGCCGAGATGAGCGGCCAGTTGCCCGATTCCAGCGGCTGGTCGATGCCTTCCCAGGCCAGGCGCGTGGAACCCTTGGCGCCCGCGTGGCCGATCTGCATGCCCATCTTCGCGTCGCTTTGCGAATGCACGAAGTCGACGATGCGCTTCCAGCCGTCACGCTGCGCCTCGTTCCACAGGCCCGGGCACCCGGGGGTGATGCGCGCGTCGGGCGAGGTGCAGGTCATCTCCGCCATCACCAGGCCAGCGCCGCCCATGGCGCGCGCGCCCAGGTGGACCAGGTGGTAGTCGGCAGGCATGCCGTCGTCGCACGAATACTGCGCCATGGGCGAGACGACCACGCGGTTCTTCAGCGTGACGCCGCGCAGCGTGAAGGGCGTGAACATGGGCGGCACCGCCTGCTGAGCGTTGCCGCGCTGCTTGCCTGCGCGCTCCGCCAGCCAGTCCTCGAAGTCTTCGACGTAGTGCTTGTCGCGCAGGCGCAGGTTCTCGTGGCTGATGCGCTGGCTGCGGGTGAGCAGCGAGTAGGCAAACTGCTCGGGCGGCAGGTTGACGTAGCGGTCGACGTGCTCGAACCACTCGGTGGAGTTGCGCGCGGCGTTCTGGATGCGCAGCACTTCCACGCTGCGCACCTCTTCGTAGTGCTGCAGGGCCGCCTGCAGATCGTTCGGCGTCTTGCCGATGCAGCGGGCCAGTTCGATCGCGTCTTCCAGCGCGAGCTTGGTGCCCGAGCCGATGGAGAAATGCGCCGTGTGCGCCGCATCGCCCATCAGCACCACCGGCGCGTTGCCGTTGTGATGCACCCAGCGCTTGCACACCACGCGCGGGAAGCGGATCCACTGCGCCGAGCCGCGCAGGTGCGTGGCGTTGGAGATGAGCGGGTGGCCGTCCAGGTACTTGGCGAAGAGCTTCTCGCAGAAGGCGATGGCCTCTTCCTTTTCCATCTTGTCCAGGCCGGCGCGTTCCCACACGGCCTGCGGCGTTTCCACGATGAAGGTGGAGTGCGTGTCGTCGAAGCGGTAGGCGTGCGCCTGGAACCAGCCGTGCTCGGTTTCTTCGAAGGCGAAGGTGAAGGCGTCGAACAGCTTGGTGGTGCCCAGCCAGACGAAGCGGCAGTCGCGCAGGTCGATGTCCGGCTCGTACTGGGCCGCGTACTTGGTGCGCACGCGGCTGTTCAGGCCGTCGCTGGCAATGATGAGGTCGGCGTCGGCGTAGACGGTGTCGTCCTGCACGTCGGTCTCGAAGACCAGCTTCACGCCCACGTCTTCGCAACGCTTTTGCAGGATGTTGAGCAGGCGCTTGCGCCCGATGCCGCAGAAGCCGTGGCCGCCCGAAAGCGTCTTGTGGCCGCGGATGTTCACCTCGATGTCGTCCCAGTGGTTGAACGCGTCCAGGATCTGGTGCGCGCTCACCGGGTCGGCCTGCTGCAGGTTGCCCAGCGTCTGGTCGGAGAAGACCACGCCCCAGCCGAAGGTGTCGTAGGGGCGGTTTCGCTCCACCACCGTGATCTCGTGCGTGGGGTCCTGCTGCTTCATCAACAGGGCGAAATACAGGCCGGCCGGGCCGCCACCAATGCAGACGATGTTCATCGGGGTCTCCGTTGCTTCCAGTGAATAGTGCTCGCCGGCGCCGAACCGCCATCGGGCAGGATGATTACCGTTAAATCATTCAGTTCTAAACTATTCTATATGCATTCTTTCTGGAATGCCAATGGCTTTTGGCATCAAGGCGAAACAGGGTTTTGACCGTCGGCTGACAAACTTGTGGGTTCGTAGAATGAAAGATTGGCGCCAGCCGGCGCCCCTTGCGCATCCGCTGGAGACCCAACCCCATGAACGCCCCCACCGCCGTCACCCACCTGGTGCCCGAATTCCATCAGCGCGAGGTGCCCGAAGCGCTGATCGAGGCGCTGAAGTCGCGCTTCGGCCAGCAGCTGTCGACGGCGATGGCCGTTCGCACGCAGCATGGCCGCGACGAGTCGTCCTTCGACGTGCCGCCTCCGGCCGCGGTGGTCTATGCCGAAAGCACGCAGGACGTCGCCGACGCGGTGAAGCTGGCCAGCCAGTTCGCAGTGCCGGTCATTCCCTTCGGCGTCGGCTCCTCGCTCGAAGGCCACCTGCTGGCCGTGCAAGGCGGCATCAGCATCGACGTGTCGCGCATGAACCGCGTGGTGTCGATCAACGCGGACGACCTCACGGTGACGGCGCAGCCTGGCGTCACGCGCAAGCAGCTCAACGACGAAATCAAGAGCACCGGCCTGTTCTTCCCCATCGATCCGGGTGCGGACGCCTCCATCGGCGGCATGACGGCCACCCGCGCCAGCGGCACGAATGCGGTGCGCTACGGCACCATGCGCGAGAACGTGCTGGCACTGGAGGTGGTGACGGCCGCCGGCGAGGTGATCCGCACCGGCACGCGCGCCAAGAAGTCTTCCGCCGGCTACGACCTCACCCGCCTGCTGGTGGGCAGCGAAGGCACGCTGGGCGTCATCACCGAGATCACGCTGCGCATCTACCCGCTGCCCGAGGCGGTGTCGGCGGCGATCTGCTCCTTCCCCAGCATCGAGGACGCGGTGCGCACCACCATCCAGATCATCCAGCTGGGCGTGCCGATTGCCCGCGTGGAACTGATCGACCAGCACACGATCCGCATGGTCAACGCGCATTCCAAGCTCAGCCTGCGCGAAGAGCCGATGCTGCTCATGGAATTCCACGGCTCGCCGGCCGGTGTCAAAGAGCAGGCGGAAACAGTGCAGGAGATCGCCAGCGAGCACGGCGGCAAGGCCTTCGAATGGGCCAGCACGCCCGAGGAGCGCACGCGCCTGTGGACTGCGCGGCACAACGCCTATTTCGCCGCGATGCAGTCGCGCCCCGGCTGCCGCGTGATCTCCACCGACACCTGCGTGCCCATCTCGCGCCTGGCCGACTGCCTGCTCGACTCGGTGAAGGAGGCGGACGCCAGCGGCATCCCCTACTTCCTGGTGGGCCACGTGGGCGACGGCAACTTCCACTTCGGCTATCTGCTGGACCCCAATGCGCCGCAAGAGCGCGTGAAGGCCGAGGAACTCAACCACGCCCTGGTCGCGCGCGCCCTGGCGCTGGAGGGCACCTGCACCGGCGAACACGGCGTGGGCCTGCACAAGATGGGCTTCCTGGTCGACGAGGCCGGCGTGGGCGCGGTGGACATGATGCGCACCATCAAGCGCGCGCTGGATCCGAAGAACATCATGAACCCGGGCAAGATCTTCAGTCTCTAGAGCGGGCCTCCCCCACGCCACGGCGCGCCGCTCGAAGCTGCGCGTGCCCGAACCACGCCGGCCAGTCGCCTAGGCCGTACGGCGGATCCGGTCGATCAGGCCGTTGAGGGATTCGATGGAACCAAAGTGGATGGCGAGTTCGCCGCTCTCCTCCACCTTGCCATTGCGGCGGCTGCGCTTTTTCACGCGCACCTCGACCTCGGCGGTCAGCAGGTCGGCCAGCTCTTCTTCCAATCGCAGCACATCGCGCGATTTTTCTGCACCATCGCGGCCGGCGCGCGGCGAGGCCTTGAGGCTGAACTCGGCAGACAGCCGCTTGACCAGCGCTTCGGCCTCGCGCACCGACATCTTCTTGGCGGCGATCTGGTTGGCCGCCGTGATCTGGGTGGCCTTGTCCAGCGCGAGCAGCGCGCGCGCATGGCCCATGTCGATATCGCCGGCCATGAGCATTTCCTGCGCCGGCGCGGCCAGGTTGAGCAGGCGCAGCAGGTTGCTGGCGGCGCTGCGCGAGCGGCCCACGGCCTGCGCGGCCTGTTCGTGCGTGAGGCCGAATTCACTGGTAAGTCGCTGCAAACCCTGTGCTTCTTCCAGCGGATTGAGGTCTTCGCGCTGGATGTTCTCGATGAGCGACATCGCCGCGGCCGCCTCGTTGGGCACGTCGCGCACCAGCACCGGCACCTCGGCCAGCCCCGCCAGCCTGGCGGCACGGAAGCGCCGCTCGCCCGCGATGATTTCGAATTCCGCGTTCTTGGCGCGCGCCGATTCGTCGTCGAGCCGGCGCACGAGAATGGGCTGCATGATGCCCTGCGCCTTGATGCTCTCGGCCAGTTCGTACAGCGCGCCTTCGTCCATGCGCGTGCGCGGCTGGTAGACGCCGGCCACCATGCGGTCCAGCGCCAGGGTGCTGGGGTCGGCAGGCGCCTTGCTGGCGGCAGCGCCCTCTTCCGGCGAGTCGATGACAGTGGCGCCGGTGGCCGGCCCGAGCAATGCCTCCAGGCCGCGGCCCAGTCCCTTGGGTTTCTTGGTGACCATCGTTTTCTTCTTCAGTCTTTCTTCTGGTTCGATTGCTGCAGATCTTGCAGCCAACGGCGGCCTTCTGGCCAGTCGCCGAGGCCGGATTCGGCGTTGATGTGGCCCAGCGGGCCGACTTCGGTCAACGCGGCGCCCCAGTCCTTGGCCATCTGGCGCGAACGGGCTGCCTCGCAGTACGGATCGTTGTCGGCCGCAATCAGGCGCGCCGGAAAGGGCAGTGGCTGGCGTGCGATGGGTGCCCAGCCGGGGATCATCTGGCGCAGGTCGTCCCGCTCCACGTCGCCGGGCGCCACCAGCAGCGCGCCACGGACCTTGTGCGTGTTCTTCGAGTGCTGGGCCCACCAGGCCACCAGGATGCACCCGAGGCTGTGGGCGGCCAGCACCACCGGCCCGGTGGCGGCGAGTACGGCCTCTTCCAACTGGATCTGCCAGTCGCCACGCAGCGGCCGCATCCAGTCATGCTGCTGAACCCGCTTGTCGCCGTAGCGGTCTTCCCAACGGCTTTGCCAATGTTCGGGGCCGCTGTTTTGCCAGCCGGGCAGCAGCAGGACTTGGGAGTTGCTCATGTTCGCTACTAAATTGATAGCAATAAAGCCTTGCTGGGCAAGGCTTTAGCTTATTTTTGTTCGATTTCTACGGGTGCCGCCGCGACGGCCGGCAGGACGGCGGGGGCTTCCGGCGGCTCCGGCGCCACCGCGGATGCAGGCTGGGCCGGCGGCATCTTCTTGATCATTTCTTCGGCAAAGCTGATGAAGGCCTGGCTGCCCTTGGCGGATGCATCGAAAACCACGCCAGGCAGGCCGTAGCTGGGCGCCTCGGCCAGCCGGACGTTGCGGGGAATGACCGTGTCGAAAACCTTCTCGCCGAAATGCGCCTTGAGCTGGTCGCTCACCTGCTGCTGCAGGGTGATGCGCGGATCGAACATGACGCGCAGAAGCCCGATGATCTGCAGGTTCTTGTTGAGGTTGGCGTGCACCTGCTTGATGGTGTTGACCAGGTCGGTCAGGCCTTCGAGCGCGAAGTACTCGCACTGCATGGGCACGATTACGCCATGTGCCGCGCACAGGCCGTTCAAGGTCAGCAGGCTCAGGCTGGGTGGGCAGTCGATCAGCACGAAGTCGTATTCGGCGCCCACGGCTGCGAGTGCGGTGCGCAGGCGCTTTTCCCGGCGGTCGAGCGTGACCATTTCGACCTCGGCGCCCGCCAGCTCGCGGTTGGCGCCCAGCACGTCGTAGGCGCAACCACCCTCCACCAGGCGCTCGGGCTTGACGCGCGCCTCGGCCACCGAAGCGGATTCCAGCAGCACGTCGTACACCGTCATCTCGAGTTGGCGCTTGTCCACCCCCGAACCCATGGTGGCATTGCCTTGCGGGTCGAGGTCGATCATGAGCACCCGCTGGCCCAGCCGGGCCAGCCCTGCTGCGAGGTTGACGGTGGTGGTGGTCTTGCCGACGCCGCCCTTCTGGTTGGCGATGCAGAAGATTCTTGCCATGGCCCGCCGTCAGTTCGAAATGGCCAGCTTGACGCCGAAGCCCACAAGGAAGATGCCTGCCAGCTTTTCGAGCGCGCCCGAGATCTTCGGGTTGGCGCGAATGCGCTCCGCCAGGAAGTGCGTCAGCAGCACCATGGTCAGGCCGTAGATGAAGGTCAGGGTCGCAATGGTCAGGGCCATGACGCCGAAGGTCGTCAGCCCCTGGTGCTGTGCCGGGTTGATGAACAGCGGGAAGAAGGCCATGTAGAAGACGATGGCCTTGGGGTTGAGCAAGGTGATGAAGAAGGCCTGCCGCCCGTATTGCTGGGGCCGGATGTTGAGGATGGGGCCCGCGCCCGGCTTGGTGCGGAGCATCTTGAAGCCCAGCCAGGCCAGGTAGGCAGCGCCCAGCCACTGGACCGCATGAAAGGCTGCCGGATAGGCGGCCAGCAGCGCAGCCACGCCCGCCACGGCCGCCCACAGCAGACATTGGTCGCCGACGATCAGACCCATGGTGGCGCCCAAGCCGCCCTTGATGCCGCCCTTGCCCGTCGAGGTGATCAACGCGAGGTTGCCCGGCCCCGGGATGAGGAGGAAAACAATGATGGCGGCGACAAAGGCGCCATAGTCAGCAATGCCGAACATGATGAGTCCGAGAAAAGATTGTGGGGGAGTGCTTCGAGTCTACGCGAGGCACTCGCTTGCGGGGTGGCCCGTGGGCCATTGATGTGGCTCAGCCCGCGCTTTTTCGCGCCCAAACGACGCAGCGCTCGGCATCCAGGCCGGGAACGGTGAGTTGTTCCACGTGAAACACATCGACCGTGCCCGCAGATAGCTGGTCAATTTCTTCGGATGGCACCTTGCCCTTCATGGCCATCCAGACGCCCCCGTCCGCCAACAGCTGCTGCGAGCCGCTGAAGAAATCCGCCAGCGAGGCAAAGGCGCGCGAACTGATGACGTCGTAGCTGCCACCCATCGATTCGACCCGGGTGTGCATGCCGTTGAGGTTGGCCAACCCGAGTTCAGCCGACACCTGGCGGATGAATGCCGCCTTCTTGGCCACCGCATCCACGCAACTCACCGAAAGCTCGGGGCGCATGATGGCAATGACTGCGCCCGGAAGGCCGGCACCGGAGCCGACGTCAAGCAAGCGCGTCGCCCGCGGGCATTGGCGCTGGAGGGGCGCAATGATGGACAGGCTGTCCAGCAAGTGGTGCGTCAGGACCTGGGCGGGGTCGCGCAGGGCCGTGAGGTTGTAGACCTTGTTCCATTTCAGGATCAGGTCGCCGTAAGCCAGGAGCTTGGCAGTTTGGGCGTCCGTCAGGCTCACGCCCATGGCCTGCGCACCCTGGCGCAGGAGCGCTTCGCGATCCGCGCTCATTCCGCCGTCGCTTCCGCCGGCGCAGCGAAGGCCCGATAGCCGCCTTTGCGCAAGTGAATCAGCAGGAGCGAGATTGCGGCGGGGGTGACACCGGAGATGCGCGACGCCTGCCCCAACGTTTCCGGACGGTGCTTGCTGAGCTTCTGACGCACCTCTATGCTGAGTGCCGACACCTGGGAATAGTCCAGGTCCGCCGGCAGCTTCATGGTCTCGAAGTGGGCAGAGCGCTCTACTTCGTCGTGCTGGCGATTGATGTAGCCCGAATACTTGGCGCTGATCTCGAGTTGCTCGATCTCGGTGGCATTGAGTTCGCCGCCCTCCCCGGCCGCGTACTTGCCGCCATCCAGGGACATGAGGTCGGCGTAGCTCACCTGTGGCCGGCGCAGCAGGTCCGCCAGGTTGTATTCGCGCTCGATGGCCTTGCCCAGCACGCGCTCGGATTCGCTGGCCGGCAGGTTGCGGGGATTCACCCAGATGGATTTCAGCCGCTCTGTTTCACGTGAAACAGCATCCCGCTTGCGCGAGAAGGCATCCCATCGTTCGTCATCGACCAAGCCCAGCTTTCGACCGATCTCGGTCAGACGCATATCGGCGTTGTCTTCGCGAAGCTGCAAGCGGAACTCGGCGCGGCTGGTGAACATACGGTAGGGCTCGGTCACACCCTTGGTGATCAGGTCGTCCACCAGCACGCCCAAGTAGGCTTCGTCGCGGCGCGGCACCCACGCCTCTTCGCCCCGGCACTGCAACGCGGCGTTGATGCCGGCAAACAGGCCCTGCGCCGCCGCCTCTTCGTAACCCGTGGTGCCGTTGATTTGTCCGGCAAAGAACAAGCCCTTGATCGAGCGGGTCTCGAAGCTGCTGAGCAGCCCGCGCGGATCGAAGTAGTCGTATTCGATGGCGTAGCCTGGCCGCAGGATGTGGGCGTTCTCCAGCCCGGGCAGCGACCGCACCAGTGCGTACTGGATGTCGAAAGGCAGGCTGGTGGAAATGCCGTTCGGGTAGTACTCGTTGGTCGTCAGGCCTTCGGGCTCCAGGAAGATCTGGTGGCTGTCCTTGTCGGCGAAGCGATTGATCTTGTCCTCCACGCTCGGGCAATAGCGCGGCCCCACCCCTTCGATCTTGCCGGTGAACATCGGGCTGCGGTCGAAGCCGGAGCGAATGATGTCGTGCGTGCGCTCGTTGGTGTGGGTGATCCAGCAGGGCATCTGCTGCGGGTGCATGTCGGCCCGGCCCATGAAGCTGAACACCGGCATCTGCGGCGTGGCTCCGCCCGGCATGCCGTCGCCGGGCTGCTCGGTGCACTTCGAGAAGTCGATGGTCCGGCCATCCAGGCGCGGCGGCGTGCCGGTCTTCAGGCGGCCCTGCGGCAGCTTCAACTCCTTCAGCCGCGCCGAAAGGCTGACCGCCGGCGGGTCGCCCGCACGGCCAGCCTGGTAGTTGTCCAAGCCCACATGGATACGGCCATCCAGGAACGTGCCCGCCGTCAGCACCACCGTCCGGGCCCGGAACGCGATGCCCACCTGCGTGACGGCGCCCACCACGCGGTCGCCCTCCACCATCAGGTCGTCGACCGCTTGCTGGAAAAGCTGCAGATTGGGCTGGTTCTCCAGCCGGCGCCGGATGGCGGCCTTGTACAGAATGCGGTCAGCCTGCGCACGGGTCGCACGCACCGCCGGCCCCTTGCTGGAGTTGAGGATCCGGAACTGGATGCCTGCCTCGTCCGTGGCCAGGCCCATGGCGCCGCCGAGCGCGTCCACCTCTTTCACCAGGTGCCCCTTTCCGATGCCGCCGATCGAGGGGTTGCAGCTCATCTGCCCCAAGGTCTCGATGTTGTGCGAAAGGAGCAGCGTGCGCGCGCCCATGCGGGCCGCGGCCAAGGCGGCTTCGGTGCCGGCATGGCCGCCGCCAACGACGATGACGTCGAATTCTTCTGGATAGAGCATGTGGAAAAGGGGGCGCAAATGTCGCTTGCGCTGCGGATCGGGGAGAACCCGCAATTTTAGTCGGTGCACGCCAATCGCGCACCCCCCTGCCCCATCAACCCCAAGGCCGTCCAGGCCTCGTAGAACCTGACTATGGCGCTATCGTTTTTATAGCAATCGAGTCGTTCAGATGGGCGGATCGCCGTCCGGCGGCGGGCTTCGCCGCTTGCGACGACCGCTTGGCAGTATGGGCCAGTTGGCCAAGGTGACCTGCAACACGCGCACCACCCGCTGCGCGGGGCTCGGCCTGGGCGCTGTCGAAGACAACGCCGGCGCAGAGGATTCGGTACGGCGTCCGCCGCGCCAGCGCAGCGGGCGAAAAAGCGGCGGCATGGTCAGTCGTCAATGATTTTCTTCACGGCCCCCACGCCCAGCGCCGCCAGCACGCAGAAGACCACCGCCAACATCAGGAACAGGCCGAACAGCATCTTGGCAATGACCGCCGACGCTGCCGCCAGGCCGGAAAAGCCCAGCGCTCCGGCCACAAGCGCAATCAGCGCAAAGATGATGGCGTACTTCAACATGGACTTGTCTCCTGCCCGGTGGAGTCACGCATGCGCGAAATTCCACCTGCGCCCAGCGTAGGCAGCCACGACCGCGCGCCGCATCGGCGCGCCCCGCAATGCCCCGTAGGACAAGCCCCCGGGCTGAACCCGCTAGGATCCGAACAGCTTTTTTCCTTATGACTTCAAACCACCAAGAAGGAGTTTCCGCATGAAGCTGTATTACTCGCCGGGCGCCTGTTCGCTGTCGCCGCACATCGCCCTGCACGAAGCCGGGCTGGCCTTCGAACCCGTGCTGGCCAGCACCAAGTCCCACAAGCTTCAGGACGGCACCGACTACTACGGCATCAACCCGCTGGGCTATGTACCCCTGCTCGAGCTGGACGACGGTACCCTGCTGCGCGAAGGCCCGGCCATCGTTCAATACATCGCCGACCAGGCACCCACCAAGAACCTGGCCCCTGCCAACGGCACGCTGCAGCGCTACCGCCTGCAGGAATGGCTGACCTTCATCGGCACCGAAGTGCACAAGACCTTCAGCCCGCTGTTCCGTGCGGACACCCCCGAGGAATACAAGGCCATCTGCCGCGACAAGCTGGTGTCCCGCCTGACCTGGGTGAACGGCCAGCTCGATGGCAAGCAGTACCTCATGGGCGATCACTTCAGCGTGGCCGACGGCTACCTGTTCACCGTGACCAACTGGGCCAAGCCCACCAACGTGGACATCGGCGGCCTGGCCAACCTGGTGGCCTACCGCGAACGCGTGTCGGCCCGCCCGGCGGTGCAGACGGCCATGAAGGCGGAAGGCCTGCTGAAGTAAGGGCTGTGACCAGTCGGTGACAGCACGATGTGAACCAAGGGTTTACCCTAGGGGCCATCTCAATACCCTTGGTTCACCTCAATTCCCCATGAAAACTCTGTTCGACCCAGTCCAGGCGGGTGAGCTCCAACTCGCCAACCGCATCGTCATGGCACCGCTCACGCGCAACCGCTCTCCCAACGCGGTGCCGCAGGACATCACCGCCACCTATTACTCCCAGCGGGCCTCTGCAGGCCTGCTCATCAGCGAAGCCACGGCCATCAGCCAGCAAGGCCAGGGCTATGCCGACGTGCCGGGCCTGTATGCGCCCGAGCAGCTGCTGGCCTGGAAGCGCGTCACCGACGCGGTGCACGCCAACGGCGGCAAGATCGTCACGCAGCTCTGGCACGTGGGCCGCGTTTCGCACAACGACCTGCAGCCCGCCGGCGGCCAGCCCGTCGCCCCCTCCGCCATCGCCGCCAAGACCAAGACGGTGCTGATCAAGGACGGCGTGCCCACCTTCGTCGACACCTCCGAGCCCCGGGCGCTGCAGCTCACCGAGCTGCCCGGCATCGTGCACGACTACGAGCGCGCCGCCCGCTATGCCGTGCAAAGCGCCGGCTTCGACGGCGTGGAGATCCACGCGGCCAACGGCTACCTGCTCGACCAGTTCCTCAAGACCGGCAGCAACCATCGCGAAGACGCCTATGGCGGCAGCATCGAGAACCGTGCGCGCCTGCTCATCGAAGTGGCCCGCGCCGTGGTGCAGGCCGTGGGCGGCGGCCGCACCGGCATCCGCCTGTCGCCCGTCACGCCCGCCAACGACGTGGTGGACGCCGACCCGCAGCCGTTGTTCGAATACGTGATGCGCGAGCTGGCGCCCCTGGGCCTGGCCTATGTGCACGTGATCGAAGGTGCCACCGGCGGCCCCCGCGAGCTGGCCGACCGCCCCTTCGACTACCCTGCCCTCAAGGCGGCATACCGCAAGGCCGGCGGCCAGGCCGCCTGGATGGTGAACAACGGCTACGACAAGGTGCTGGCCGAAAAGGCGCTCGCCGAAGGTGCCGACCTGGTCGCATTCGGCAAGGCCTTCATCTCCAACCCCGACCTGGTGCGCCGCCTGCGCGAAGATGCACCGCTCAACGCCTGGGACAAGACCACCTTCTACGGCGGCGGCGCCAAGGGCTACATCGACTATCCGGCGCTGGCCTGAAGGCCAGGCTTAAGTCTTGGCGCTTAGCGCGGCCTGCCGCGCGTTGCGCGTGCTCCACAGCGGCCCGCCTCGTGTCGTGCATGCGACGCGGGCGGGCCGCCCTCGGTCCGAGCATCGATTCGCCCCTCGCACCACCTGGTGCAAGAGGCGACATCGAAAACAACTCGGAGACCGCGAATGAAGCTCACGCGCACCACGCGCACTGGCGCAGCACTGCTCGCCGCCATCACCCTTGCATCCCTTGCCGCCTGCGGCGGCGGCAACGACACTCCCGCTGCAGCGCAAGCGCAAGCACCAGCCGCGCCCTCGGCACCCGCCGACACGCGCCTGAAGGTCGACGCCATCACCGTCTTCGGCGACAGCCTGAGCGACGTCGGCACCTACGCCGTCACCACGGGCGATCCGGCCAATCACGGCAAGTTCACGGTCAACCCCGGCGCGATCTGGGTGGAGAACATCGCGGCGTACTACGGCCTGGCGCTCACACCCAACCGCTCGCTCACCATGGACAAGGACGCCAGCTACGGCGCCACCACCGCGGTGGGCACGGCCAGCGTGCTCGGGGGCAACGGCTACGCCGAAGGCGGGGCTCGCGTGGCGGCGCTGCCCAGCGAAAGCGGTGTGGGAAACAACCAGCTCGTGGCCCCGGTGGCCACGCAGATCGACCATTACTTCGCGACGCACGACAAGGTCGGCGCCAAGGAGCTGGTGGTGATCGACGGCGGGGGCAACGACACCTACGCGCAGTTCAGCGCCGTCTGCTGGGGCACGGACGACAACCAGCTCGGCAGCGGCAAGACGACCATCGCCATTGCCACCGCGCAGATCGAGAGCGCCGCGCGCGCCCAGGTCGCCAACATCGCACGGCTGGTGGGCCACGGCGCGCCGCTGGTGCTGGTGGCCTCGGCGTCCGACTGGAGCGGCAACCCGTTCGGCCAGTACTACCTGAGCGCGGCCTACCAGGCCACCGGCTGCTACACCCCGGTGACGGCCACGCAGATCGGCGAATGGACCGCGCGCTTCAACCAGATCCTGCACGACGGCGTGGCCGGCCTGGCGGGCGTGGTGTACCTGGACACCGGCAACGCCTTTGCCGACGTGCTGGCCAACCCGCAGAAGTACGGCCTGGTGAACACGCAGGCGCCCGCCTGCAACAACACCACGCCCACCAGCAGCGCCAGCTACTGCACGGCCTCGACCCTGGTGGCACCCGATGCGGCGCAGACCTACTTCTGGTCTGACGCCTTCCATCCCACGCCGCGGGGCCACAAGATCCTGAGCGACGCCGCGATCTCGCTGCTCGACCAGACGGCCCGGCCAGGCGCCCCGAACTGAAGAAGAAGGCAAGGCGTTGGCGACGGGCGCCCGATCAGGCCCCCGATCAGGCGCGCGGCCGCCAGCGCCGCAAGAGCAGCGCGTTGGCCATCACGCTCACGCTCGACAGCGCCATGGCCGCACCGGCCACCACCGGGCTGAGCAGGCCGATGGCCGCCAACGGAATGCCGGCCACGTTGTAGGCAAAGGCCCAGAACAGGTTCTGCCGGATCTTGGCCACGGTGCGTGCCGACAGGTCGAAGGCGTCGGCCACCAGCGACACATCGCCACGCATGAGGGTGATGCCGGCGGCTTCCATGGCCACGTCGGTGCCGTGCGCCATGGCCAGGCCCACGTCTGCCGCAGCAAGCGCCGGCGCATCGTTGGCACCGTCGCCCACCATGGCCACCACATGGCCGTCGGTGCGCAGCGCCTGCACCACCGCCGCCTTGTCGCCGGGCAGCACCTCGGCGCGCACGTCCTCGGCGGCAATGCCCACGCGCTCGGCCATGGCCTGTGCCGCGCGGCGGTTGTCGCCCGAGATCATCACCACCCGCAAGCCGCGCGCGCGAAGCCTGGCCACGGCATGGGCCGCTTCGGGCTTGGGCTCGTCGGCGAAGGCCAGCAGTGCCGTCACCTGTGCCCGTCCTTGCGCGTCGAAGCGCAGCAATGCCGAGGTGGTCGCGCCCTGCGCCTGCAGCTGCGCCAGCAACTCCGGCTGCACCGGCGCGCCCAATTCCTCGCACCAGCGCAGGCTGGCCAGCGCCCATTCGTCGCCCTCACCCTCGCCCGTCACCAGGCGCCCGCGCATGCCCCGGCCATCCACAGCCCGCAGATCGCGCACAGCGCCATCGAAAGCCACGCCCTGTGCCGCAGCCGAATCGAGCACCGCGCGCGCCAGCGGGTGCGTGCTGCCGCTTTGCAGTGCGGCGGCGGCGGACAGCAAGGCGCGCTCGTCCATGGCCACGCCCGGCAGAGGCAACAAACGGGTCAGGGTCGGCTTGCCGACGGTCAGCGTGCCGGTCTTGTCGAAGGCCACCGTGTCCACCCGGTGCGCAAGCTCCAGCGCGCGCGCATCCTTGATCAGGATGCCCCGCCGCGCCGCCACGCCCGTGCCCGCCATCACGGCCACCGGCGTTGCCAGGCCGAGCGCACACGGACAGGCAATCACCAGCACCGCCACGGCGTGGATCAAGGCCTGCTCGATGCCGGCGCCTGCGGCCAGCCAGCCCAGCAGCGTGACCAGCGCAATCACCAGCACCACCGGCACGAACACGGCCGCCACCTTGTCGACCAGTTGCTGGATCGGCGCCTTGGCTGCCTGCGCGTCCTCGACCAGGCGAATGATGCGCGACAACACGCTCTCGGCGCCCACCGTGCGCACTTGCATCACCAGCCGGCCTTCGCCGTTGACCGAGCCGCCGGTCAGGTCTTCGCCCGGCGCCTTGGCCACGGGCAGCGGCTCGCCGGTGAGCATTGATTCATCCACCGAAGAGCGGCCCTCGACCACCACGCCGTCGGCGGGCACGCGCTCGCCGGCGCGCACCGACAGCCGGTCGCCCGCCAGCAGCTCGCCCACCGGCACATCGGATTCCTTGCCGGTCTTCGCATCGAGCACATGGGCAATGTCCGGCCGCAGCGCCTGCAGCGCGCGGATGGCCGATGTGGCTTGCCGCTTGGCGCGCGACTCCAGCCACTTGCCCAGAAGAATGAGCGTGATGACCACCGCAGCCGCCTCGAAGTAGAGGTGCGGCATGCCGCCGGCCGGCGCGCGCCACCACAGCCACAGCGACAGGCCGAAGGCCGCGCTGGTACCCAGCGCCACCAGCAGGTCCATGTTGCCCGTGCCGGCGCGCGCGGCGTGCCAGCCCGCCCGGTAGAAACGCGCGCCCAGCCAGAACTGCACCGGCAAGGCCAGCAGGAACTGCGCCCACGGCGGCAGCATCCAGTGCACGCCCAGGGGCTCCAGCAGCATGGGCGCCAGCAGCGGCGCCGACAGCAGCAAGCCCACCCCGACGGGCATGAAGCCCGCCCAGGGCGAGGCAGCCGCCGCTTCATCGTCCGCCGATGCCTCGCGGGGCTCGTAGCCGGCCTGGCGAACCGCCCGACGCAGCCGGGCCTGCAGGTCGGGCGAAGGCGCGGCCACCACGCGGGCCGATTCGGTGGCCAGGTTGACCGAGGCCTCCTGCACGCCGGGCACGCGCATCAGGGCGCGCTCCACGCGGTTCACGCAAGAGGCACAGGTCATGCCGCCCACCAGGAGGTCGGTACTTTGCAGGGAAGGTTGCGTCGTCGTGTTCATGGAGATGAAGGCTAGACCTTCACATCATGTGAGAGTCAACATCTATTTTCATCTAAGATGATGCTTGACCTTGACATGATGTCATGGATGAAACTTGCCGCCATATTCAATTAATCCAAGGAGCAGATGACATGAGCCAATATCAATTCCAGGTCGCCGGCATGAGCTGCGGCCACTGCGTGCGCGCCGTCGAAGAGGCGGTGCAAGGCGTCGACCCGGCTGCGCAAGTGAAGGTCGAGCTCGCGCAGGGCCAGGTGCAGGTGGAAAGCGCCCAGCCGCGCGAAGCCGTCGCCGCGGCCATTGCCGAAGCCGGCTACAAGGTGCAATGAGCGCGGCGCACGCACCGGCCGTCCACCCCGCGCCGGACGACGACAACGCCATGCCGGTCAACATCGGCGAGGCAGCGCGCCTGTCGGGCATTTCGGCCCGCATGGTGCGCCACTACGAAGGGCTGGGGCTGCTGGGCGAAGTCCACCGCACCGACAGCGGCTATCGCCAGTACACCCCGGCCGACGTACACACCCTGCGCTTCATCAAGCGCTCGCGCGAGATGGGCTTCTCGATGGAGCAGGTGGCCGCACTGGTCGACCTCTGGCACAACCGCCGCCGCACCAGCGCCAGCGTCAAGCGCATTGCGCAAAGCCACCTGGAAGAGCTGGAGCGGCGCATCGCCGCCATGCAGGGCATGCAGCGCACGCTGGCCCACCTGGTGCACTGCTGCCAGGGCGACCAGCGGCCCGACTGCCCGATCCTGGACGACCTGGCGCGCGTTGCGGCTTGAGCGCCGAACACGGCCGCGAGGCGCCCGCTACCATGGCGCCCATGTCCTTCCCGCAGCAACGCGTCCTGATCGCCGAAGACGAATCCGGCATTGCGGACACCCTGCAGTACGTTCTCAAGAGCGACGGCTTCGTGCCCGTGTGGTGCGCCACCGCACAGGCGGCGCTGGCCGAGTTTGCGGCGCAGCCGCCTGCCATCGTCATCCTGGACATCGGCCTGCCCGACATGAACGGCTTCGAGCTGTTCAAGCGGCTGCAGGCCATGGGCCGCGCCGGCGGCGGACCCGACGTGCCCATGCTGTTTCTTACCGCGCGCAACGACGAGATCGACCGCGTGGTGGGCCTGGAACTGGGCGCGGACGACTACATCGCCAAGCCCTTCTCGCCGCGCGAGCTGGTGGCGCGGGTGCGCACCATCCTTCGGCGCAGCGGCGCACCGGCGAGCGCCGCGCCCGGGCCGGCTGCCGTCGCCCCATTGCCTGCGGCCCCGGCACCCAGCCAGCCCTTCGCCCTCGACAACGAGCGCATGCAGATCCGCTACTACGGCCGCCTGCTCGAACTCTCGCGCTACGAGTACGGCCTGCTGCGCCTGATGATCCAACGGCCCGGCCGCGTCTTCACCCGCGAAGAATTGCTGCAGCTGGTGTGGGACGATGCCAGCGACAGCTTCGACCGCACGGTGGACGCGCACATCAAGACACTGCGCGCCAAGCTGCGCGAAGTCGCGCCGCAGGTCGAACCCATCCGGACCCTGCGCGGTACCGGCTACGCCCTCAACGAAGACCTGCCGCCCCAAGCACGATGAAGCCCTCGCCCGCCGCCACGCGGCGCCAGCGCCAGCAGGCCACCAGCCAGGGCGCCATCTCGCGGCGCACGCGCATCTTCATCGGCGTGCTGCTGATCTACTTCGCCGGCATTGCCTTCCTGCTGTACCGGGTGGTGGCCGACATCGATCCCCGCTACCGCGAGTCGGCCGAAGAATCGCTGGTGGAAATATCGCAACTCATGGCCAGCATGGTGGAGCAGGACGTGATCGCCGGCGCCATCAACACGCAGCGGTTGGAGCCGCTGTTTCGCTCGGCGTACGCGCGCGAGTTCTCGGCGCAGATCTACAACCTGCACAAGACGCGGGTGGAGCTGCGCATGGTCGTCACCGACGAGCACGGCCGCGTCATCTTCGACTCCACCGGGCGCGACCTCAACGCCGACTACTCGCGCTGGAGCGACGTGAGCCGCGCCCTCGCCGGCCAGTACGGCGCGCGCACCACGCGCGACCTGCCGGGCGACCCGCTCACGTCGGTGATGTATGCCGCCGCGCCCATCCGCTGGGGCAGCGAGATCGTGGGCGTGGTGAGCGTGGGCAAGCCGGTTCAGAGCTTCGGCCAGTTCGTGCAGGACGCACGGGCGCGCACGCTGTGGGTGGGCGTGGGCTCGGCGCTGGCGCTGCTGCTGCTCACCCTCATCGTCTCGGTGTGGCTGGTGCGGCCCTTCGGCTTGATCTCGGACTACCTGCGATGGCTGCGCCAGCAGCGCACCCTGAGCCTGCCCCGCATGCTGCGCCGCGCCGTCGACACGCTGCGCGGCGGCCTGCGCGAAATGCGCGACGCCCTTACCGGCCGCAGCTACGTGGCCGACTACGTGCAGACCTTCACGCACGAGATCAAGAGCCCGCTGTCGGCCATCCGCGGCGCGGCCGAACTGCTGCAGGAGCCATCGATGCCGCAGGCCGAGCGCGATCACTTCCTGGCCAACATCGCCGGCGAGACGCAGCGCATCCAGGAGATCGTCGACCGCATGATGGAGCTCACCGCGCTGGAAACCCAGCGCGCGCTGGAGCGCAGCGAAACCGTGTCGCTGGCGCCCCTGCTGCACGAGGTGGCCGCCAGCGCCGAGAACGCGGCCGCCGCAAGGCAGATCCGCCTGCACGTGGCCATCGACAGCAACGCCAAGGTGGAAGGCGACCCCTTCCTGCTGCGCCGCGCCGTGAGCAACCTGCTGGACAACGCCATCGACTTCTCGCCGCCGGGCGCCGAGGTGGCGCTGGCCCTGCACGTGGGCTCGCGCGAGGCACGCATCACCGTGCGCGACCACGGCCAGGGCATTCCGGACTATGCGCGCGAGCAGGTCTTCGAGAAGTTCTATTCGCTGGCAAGGCCGCACAGCCAGAAGAAGAGCACGGGCCTGGGCCTGGCCTTCGTGAAGGAGATTGCCGGGCTGCACCGCGGGCGCATCGAGCTGGACAACGCGCCGCGCGGCGGGGCCATCGCAACGCTGAGCCTGCCGCTCGCGTCGTACTGAATCCGGGACCGGGGCGGGACATGCCGGCCCGCGCTCAGCGCGCCGAGCAAGCCTTCTTGGCGATGGCGGCCAGCGCCCCGTTGGTGTCGATCTCTTCCTCTGCCGTGGGGCCGAGCGCCAGCACCACGTCGCCCTTGCCCATCGGGCCGTCGATGTAGGTGGAACCCACCGAGGTGTAGGTGGCCTTGCCGCAGTCCAGCTCGATGCGGTCGCGGATGGAGTGGACCTCCCTGTCCTTGACGTTCAGGCGCGCGGTCGGCGGCAGGTCGTACAGCGTCGAGACGCGAACGCGCTGGCCGTCCTTCTGCACGTCGGCGTCGTCCATGTACAGCGCCCACTTGCCGTCGTTGGCCTCCAGCGGCGCCACGACGTTCCAGCCCGCATGCACGCCAAGGCTTACGGCGAGCGCAAGCAGCGGGATCAGCGACTTCTTCCTCATCGGTCCTCTTTTCCTTTCAGGAGACGAGTATCGCCGTGCGCGCATTGCAGGGCCCGATGAACGCGAGCGCTCGGCCGCCCTCTGAAAACCAAGGTTCCAAGAACGGCGGGAGGCAGGCCGCCATTCGTCAGCGGCTCGCAACGAAACGCGCTCAGCGCCTGAACAGATCCAGTATCCAGTTCCGGTCCTGCGTCTGCCCGTGCTGCTGGGGCGCTGGCGCCGCGCCGCCCATGGCCTCGGCCGGCGGGTTGCTGCCAAAGCCCGGCACCGTGCCGGCCGGCACGCCGCCCGCACCAGGCATCGAGCCGGTATCCACGTCCAGGCTGGGCACCGCGCGGCCCGGCGGGTAGTCGTCGTAGTACCAGTCGCCGTCTGCGAGCACCACGCCCGGCGGCACGGTGGACTTCTCCACCGGAACGCCCTTGAGCACGCGCTGCATGTACGCAGTCCAGACGGGCAGGCTCAGGCTGCCGCCCGTTTCGCCGCGCACGCCAAGCTGGCGCGGCGTGTCGTAGCCGATCCAGACGATGCCCACGCGCGTGGGCTGGAAGCCCGCGAACCAGGTGTCGAACGAGTCGTTGGTGGTGCCGGTCTTGCCGTAGATGTCTTCGCGCCGCAGGGCCTGGTAGGCGCGCGCGCCGGTGCCGTTCTTGATCACGCTTTGCAGCAGGGTGCGCATGATGAAGGCATTGCGCTCCGGGATGGCGCGCGTGCTTTCGTCCAGCACCGGGGGCTGCGACTCGAACAGCACCTTGTCGCCGCGCTCCACGACCTTGCTCACCAGGTTGGGCTTGACCAGGTAGCCACCGTTGGCAAATACGCCATAGCCCACCGCCATTTGCAGCGGCGTGACCGAGCCCGCGCCCAGCGCCATCGGCAGGTAGGGCGGCTGCTTTTCGGGGTCCAGGCCGAAATGGCCCGACCATTCCTGCGCATAGGTGGTGCCGATGGACTGCAGCACGCGGATGGTCACCATGTTCTTGGACTTCTGCAGCGCGGTGCGCACCGTCATGGGCCCGTCGAAGTTGCCGTCGGAATTCTTCGGCTCCCAGGGCTGTCCGCCGGTGGTGCCGCGGTCGAAGAACAGCGGCCCGTCGTTCACCAGCGTGGCGGGCGCAAAGCCCTTTTCCAGCGCCGCCGAGTAGATGAAGGGCTTGAAGCTCGAGCCCGGCTGGCGCCATGCCTGCGTGACGTGGTTGAACTGGTTCTGGCCGAAGTCGAAGCCGCCCACCAGCGCGCGGATGGAGCCGTCGCGTGGGTCCATGCCGACGAAGGCGCCTTCCACCTCGGGCAGCTGCACCACCTCCCACGCACCCTTGGCGTTCTTGGTAACGCGCAGCACCGAGCCGCGCGCCACGCGCTGGCGCGCATCGGTGCGCGTGGACAAGCCCATCTGGATCAGGCGCAGGCCGTCGCCGGTGATCTTCATCTCGTCGCCGTCGCGGCCCACGGCCACCAGCTGCTTGGGCGACGCCTCGAGCACCACGGCCGCCAGCACTTCGCCGTCGTCGGGGTGCGCGGCCAGCGCGTCGTCGATGGCATCGTCCAGCGCATCGCCACCGTCCTGCGGCAGCTTCACGTTGGCCTCGGGGCCGCGCCAGGGCTGGCGCCGCTCGTAGTCCAGGATGCCCCGGCGCAGCGACTGGTAGGCCGCCGCCTGGTCGTTGGAGAGCAAGGTGGTGGTCACCGTGAGGCCGCGCACGTAGGCGCTGTCGCCGTACTGCGCCACCATCTGCTGGCGCACCATCTCGGCCACGTATTCGGCATGCAGGCGCTCGGGGTTGTAGACGCCCCGCAGCTGCAGCTCCTCGTTCTTGGCCTTGGCCACCTGGTCGGCGGAGACGAAACCCTGCGCCTGCATGCGGTCCAGCACGTACAGCTGGCGCGCGCGGGCACGGCGCGGATTGGCCACCGGGTTGTTTGCGCCCGGGGCCTTGGGCAGGCCCGCCAGCATCGCTGCCTCGGCCAGCGTGATGTCCTTCAAGGGTTTGCCGAAATACGCTTCGGACGCCGCGGCAAAACCGTAGGCGCGCTGGCCCAGGTAGATCTGGTTGAGATAGATCTCCAGGATCTGGTCCTTGGAAAGTTCGTCTTCCAGGCGCAGCGCAATCAGCGCCTCCTTGAGCTTGCGGCTGACGGTGCGCTCGGAAGACAGGTACACATTGCGCGCCACCTGCTGCGTGATGGTGGATGCGCCCTGGCGCATGCCGTGCACCATGTTGGACAGCGCCGCGCGCAGGATGCCCAGGGTGTCGATGCCCCCGTGCTCGTAGAAGCGCGCGTCTTCCACCGCGATCACCGCGTCCTTCATCACCTTGGGAATCTGCGCCAGCGGCACCATCTGCCGCCGCTCTTCGCCGAATTCGCCGATCACCACGCCGTCGGTGGTGAGCACGCGCAGCGGCAGCTTGGGCTGGTAGTCGGCCAGCGCCTTCACGTCGGGCAGGCCGGGCAGCAAGAGCGCCACCACCACGCCCACCAGCAGCACGCCGGCCAGCACCAGGCCGCCCAGCCCGAGGGCAGCCCATTTCAGCAGGGCCTTCTTGTTGTCTTTGAGGTTCACGGATTCTCTGGGTTTCGGTTTTTGTCCGGGCACAGCCTGGCTCCTCGCCGATGACGATATGTAGCCGCCGATGCTCGCTGCGCCGCCCGAAGCGGATATGAAGTCCGGTTCGGGCGGACTTCACACAGACTTCACACAAGGATAAGTCGTTTCAAGAAGCCTTCCCACTCGCTTCGAATCCGCGTCCCACAGTGGCGTTGCCGCGCAAGCCGTGCGGCTTCCATCTCCACGAGAACAAGAGGACGAACGACATGGAACATCGACGCCGCGCACGCCGGCTCTGGCTGGGCACCCTGGTGCTGGCCGCCCTGTGCTTCCTGCTGATGCTGGCCAGCCCCGCGCAGGCGCAGGAGCAGCGCCAGCCCCGCGAGAAGACCGAGAGCCCCTACTTCTTCGTCAAGAGCGACGACCCGGCGCTGGACCGGCTGCCGCTCAAGGCCACGGCCGTGGACGTGAAGATCGCCGGCGTCATTGCCGACGTGCGCGTCACGCAGACCTACCGCAACGAAGGCACGCGCGCCATCGAGGCCAGCTATGTCTTTCCGGGCTCTACCCGCGCGGCGGTAAACGGCCTGACGGTGCGCCTGGCCGGCCGCGTGGTCGAGGCGCGGATCCGCGAGAAGCAGCAGGCGCGCCAGGAGTACGAAAGCGCCAGGCAGCAAGGCAAGACCGCCGCCCTGCTGGAGCAGCACCTGCCCAACGTGTTCCAGATGAAGGTGGCCAACATCCTGCCCGGCGACGAGGTGCAGGTGGAGCTGCGCTACAACGAGCTGCTGGCGCCGCAGGCCGGCAGCTACCAGTTCGTCTTTCCCACCGTGGTGGGGCCGCGCTACAACAGCCCGCGCTCCGAGCTTGCGCAGGCGCAATGGGTGGCGCAGCCCACGCTGCGAGCGAACGAGCCGTCCGGCAACGCGTTCTCGATGAAACTGGCCATCGATGCACCGGTGGCCATCGGCGAGCTGCGCTCGCTCACCCATGCCGTCGACGTGAAGCGCAGCGACGAGGACCGCCGTGCAAGCGTGGTGCTCAACACCGCCGGCGAGAGCGCCGACAACCGCGACTTCGTGCTGGACTATCGCCTGTCGGGCGAGCAGATCCAGTCGGGCCTGATGCTCTACCCCGGCCAGGGCCCCGGCGCAGAAAACTTCTTCCTGGCCATGGTGCAGCCGCCGCGCTCGGTGCCGGCCGAATCCATTTCGCCGCGCGACTACATCTTCGTGGTCGACATCTCGGGTTCCATGCACGGCTTTCCGCTGGATACGGCCAAGGCCATGCTCGAGCGCCTGCTCAGCGGCCTGCGCCCCAGCGACACCTTCAACGTGCTGCTCTTCTCGGGCAGCAACAAGATGCTCTCGCCGCACCCGGTGCCGGCCAGCCGCGCCAACATCGAGCAGGCGCTGGAGACCATCCGCAGCTACGCGGGCGGCGGCAGCACCGAGCTCGTCCCGGCGCTGCGGCGCGCGTACGACGAGCCCAAGGCCGACAAGGTGTCGCGCACCGTGGTGGTGGTCACCGACGGCTACGTCACCGTGGAGCGCGAGGCCTTCGAGCTGGTGCGCGGGAACCTCTCCAAGGCCAACCTGTTCGCCTTCGGCATCGGCAGCTCGGTGAACCGGCATCTCATCGAAGGGCTGGCGCGCGCGGGCATGGGCGAGCCTTTTGTCATCACCGATCCGATGCAGGCACCGCGCGAGGCCGTGCGCTTTCGCCGAATGATCGAGTCGCCCGTGCTCACACACCTGCGCGCCCGCTTCGAAGGCCTGGATGCGTACGACATCGAACCGCAGGCCCTGCCCGACGTGCTCGGCGAGCGCCCCGTGATCGTCTTCGGCAAGTGGCGCGGCCAGCCCAAGGGCCGCCTGGTGCTGGAAGGCCAGAGCGCCGAGGGCCCATGGCGCCAGCAGTTTGCGGTGGACGCATCGACGCTGCAGCCCGACGCCGTTGCGCTGCGCAGCCTGTGGGCACGCCACCGCATCGCAGCCCTGCAGGACCAGGAGTCGCTGCAAGGCGGCAGCGAGCTGCGCGAACAGATCACCTCGCTGGGCCTGCGCTACGGCCTGCTCACCCAGTACACCAGCTTCATCGCGGTGGACCAGGTGGTGCGCAACACCGCGCCCGATGGCAGCACGCGCGTCGACCAGCCGCTACCCCTGCCCAAGGGCGTGAGCGAACTTGCGCTGGGCCAGGGCGCAGCTGGCAGCGGCGCCGAAGTGCCCGGCACGCCCGAGCCCGAAACGCTGGGCGCCATTGCCGTCGTGCTGTCGATGCTGGCCATGCTGCGCCGCCGTGCGCGCCGCAACGACACGCGCCGCCTCACCAGCTGAAGCGCCACACATCGAAAGAAGAAGAACGCCATGACACTGACCACCCTGGCCCAGCGCCACCCTCGCCTGTTCGACGAACTCATCCGCATCGACCGCGCACCCGCCATCGGCTGGCTCGCCCTGCAAGCCGCCGCATTGACATCGACCTGGTGGTGGATGGCCCGTCGCATGGTCGACGGTTCGGACGATCCGCTGGGCGTGCTCGCGCTGGGCACGCTGGCCGTCCTGGTCTGGCGCTTGCGCGCCGAACTGCGATGCGCGCCACGCCTGGGCTGGCTCGCATGGGCCAGCGCCGGCACCTTGGCTGCCACCGTCATGCGCACCGGCGTCGGGCCGCTGCCCGCGCTGCCGCCCTTGCTCGCGGCGCTGACGGCACTTCTGGCGCTGGCTGCCGGCCTCATGGCCGTCATGCCGCGGCGCGTGGCCGCCGCACCGGTGCTGGGCTTGGCAGTGCTCGCCCTGCCCATCCTTTCCTCGCTGCAGTTCTATGCCGGCTTTCCCTTGCGCGTTGTCACCGCCGAAGCCAGCCGCTGGCTGTTGATGCCCTTCTTCGACGTGCAGCGCGAAGCGGCCAGCCTCATCGTCGATGGCCGCCTGGTGATCGTCGACGCGCCCTGCTCCGGCGTGCAGATGGCCTGGTGCGGCTACTTCGTTGCGTGCGCGGTGGCGCTGTGGGTGGGCCGCGGCAATCGCGGCTTTCTGGCGAGGCTGCCGTGGGTGGGCCTGGTGGTGCTGGGCGCCAACGTGCTGCGCAACAGCGTGCTGGTGGCTTTCGAAGGTGCAGGGCAGCCCCTGGGCGATGCGTGGCACCAGATCGTGGGCCTGGCCGTGCTGGCCGCGGCCTGCGCCGAAATCGCATGGCTCATGGCCCCGCTGCGGCGTGGCCGCAAGGCGTCTTCGGCTGCGGCCAGCAAGACCGCAATGGCATGAGAGCAGGAGCGCACGACATGAACCCGTCCAACACATTCCACCAGTTCTTCTCCAACCGCTTCATCAACCGCATCGGCCACAAGACGGCCTTCGGCGTCGTCATGCTCGCGTGCATCGTGTGGTCGTCTGCGGCGGCCCTTCTTGCATCGCCCGATGCAACTCGCGAGCAGGCCGCGAACTTCGAGGAATCGCCAACGCAATGGGAAGGCGCGCCGCTTCGACCTCTGGCACTCAGCCCGGTGGAGCAGCGCTTTGCCCGGCAATTTCCCGGAACCATCGCGCGCATGACAGACGGCCGCCAGACGCTGGTGCTGCGCCGAGTCGATGCGCCCACGCGCATGCTGCACCCGGCCGCCGACTGCTATCGCGCGCTGGGCTACCGCATCGAGCAGGCGCGGCTGGTGCGCGACGAGCAGCAAAGGATGTGGCGCTGCTTCGTGGCCGAACACGGCAGCGAGCAAGCGCAGTTCAAGGTGTGCGAGCGCATCGTCGATGCGAAGGGCGGCGCGTTCACCGACAGTTCTGCCTGGTACTGGGCCGCGCTGGTCGGCCACACCAGCGGCCCCTGGCAGGCCGTGACGGTGGCACAGCCGCTGCAGTGAAAGCACACGCTTGAAACTTCATGTTGCGCATGTCGAAGGAATGCCGTGGCAGGCGCGCGCAACGCGTGCGCGCCAGTACCACGTCGGGTGCTTTCATCCAAATGTGAGATTCGACCATTCCTTGGTCCGGGCCTTTGCTTGCCCCTCGCGGCAAGCGACCTAGCATGCGCCTGCCCGGTAATGACGCCGGGTGAAAAAGAATGAAGGAGAAGAGAACGATGCCCCGTTTCCGTATCGCGGCCATCGGCGCTGCTGCTGCATTTGTTGCCAGCCTGGCCAGCGCCCAGCCTTCCAGCATCCCCAACGGACCGAACGGCGAGAACCAGAGTCTTGCCTCGCTGCGCAGTTACGACCAGTTGATCAAGGCACTGGAAAGCGCGGTCCAAACTTCCAAGGGCGCAGCCACGCTGCACTACGCACCCTGGAAAAGCAACACAGGGCGCCAGGTGCCCTACGTGGTGATCGGCAACGGTCCCACCGCAGCCATGATCATCGCCCAGCAGCACGGCGACGAGATGGAGACCAGCGACTCGGCCACCAACCTGGTGCGCACGCTGGCCAACAACTCCAAGGAATCGCAGATCATCCGCAACTCGCTCACCGTGGTCGTGGTGCCGCGCGTGAACGTCGACGGCTTCGACGGGCAGAAGCCCGACGGCACGCCGCTCACCGATGCCAGCGGCAACACCGTGCCCTGGCGCCAGAACTACGACCCGCGCTTCACCGCCAACCCGCTGCCGGCCTTCTACCAGCGCGGCCGCGGCTACGACATCAACCGCTACCACGCGTTCCGCCCCGAGTGCCCGCTGGACAATCCCAACTACCCCAACATCACGGCGGCGGCGGGCGTGGCCAGTTGCGAGACGCAGGACATCGACAGCACCGCACCGACCTACGACCTCACCAAGGGCAACCCGGTGCCCGAGGCCAAGAACATCCGCTGGATCAACGACAAGTACAAGCCGGTGGTGGCGCTGGACATGCACCACCAGGGCACCCGCGTGCACAACGGCGAGATGGTCACCGCCTCCACGCTCTACCCCACCGCGCTGCAGGCGGCGCAGTGGCTGCAGGCGGTGGACCCGAATGCGCTGGCACGCTTCAACACCGGCCAGACCATGGCCAAGCGGGTGGTGGTGATCATTGCCCAGAAGCTGGCGCAGTACCCCTATGCCAACCTGAGCCGCTACCCTGGCGGCAACGAGCCCGGCATCTCGCGCAATGCGTACGGCCTGCTGGGTTCCGGCTCGGTGCTGCTGGAGCTGCGCGGCGGCATCGGCACCAAGTCGGGCGGCTACATCCAGAAGATCGGCTACCACGCCTCATCGGCCATCCTGGAAGAACTCGCGAAGGACCCGACCCTGAGCGCCTTCGACCCCAACCTGGCCGACGTTCTGGTCGTGCCCGCCAACGGCGTGCCGCCGAGCACCGGCAATGCAGGCGCCGAGGCCGAGGAAGACCCCGACCACCTGGGCAGCTGAGCCTCTCGCCTCGAAGACCGACGCGGCGCGCCAGTTCGCTCAGGCCGCCGCCGGTCTTTCCGTGCGGCATTACCCTTTCTGACTAATTCGTGAATCCGCCGGCGCCAAATTGGTGCCGGTTGCTGCGCGCGAACAACGCAGGGCCGATCGCAATCGCGCACACTCGGGCATTATTAAAAAAGCCCGAGGGAGAGATCTTGAAAACAGCCTTGCGTTACCTGGTGTACGTGCTGCTGGCACTGTTCGTGACGGCCGCCGTCGCCGTCGCGCTGATCGTCAAGCTGGCGTTGGCGCCGGCCAAGGACGAGTGGTCGCAGCGTGTTCAATACGGGCCCATCGGCTTCGACGTGGGCGTGCCCACGGCGCTGCGCCTGGCCACCGCCTCGTGGTTTGCGCCCCAGCTGGCCGGCCACAAGATCGACACCCGCTTCGGCAGCCTGCGCTTCGACTGGAACGAAGCCGCCGGGCTGGAGGTCAATTGCGAGCAATGCAGCATGCCCGTGCCCGAACTGGGCGACAAGCCGCTGCAGGTGCGGCGCCTGACATTCACCGTGCGCCGCGACGTAGATTCCCTGTTCGGCAACCTGCGCGCGATGCAGGACGGCATTCCCAGCGGCAACGAGCTGCGCGGCCGCTGGAGCGGTCGCCTCACGCAAAAAGACCTGCAGCTGACGGCCGAAGTGGACGATGCCCCCATCGGCCAGTGGTACCAGCTGCTGGTGCCCGAGCTGCCCGAGCTCAAGCGCGCGCGCATCGGCGGCACGGCCTCGTTGCGCCTGCAGATGGCATTGCCCGACGGCGGCTTCAGCCTGCAGCCGCGCCTGGTGCTCTTCACGGTGGACGGCTTGGGGGCCGACGGCCTGCTCGAATCGCGCGCCGGCAGCTGCGGCGCACAGGCCAGGCTCGCCAGCGACGCCTGGCTCAGCCGCGGCGCGGTGGCCGCGCTGGATGCCGGCTTCTTCCAGCATCCCGGCTATGACTCCGCCAGCCTGGCGGTCGGCCGCGCCGCCAGCACGCCCAGCGCCGCACCCGCGGCCGCAACCAACGCCAAGCCCGAGCGCGTGAGCAGCATCCGCATCGTGGTGCCGACGCCGCCGCCGCCCACGCTGAACCTCCAGGTGGCCCAGCGCCTGCTGCCGCCCCTGCCCCACCCCGAAGCGCGGCAGCTGCGCGACATGCTCTATGCGGTGGAGTTCGAACGTGCGCCAGGCAAGCAGCGCCTGCTGCAGGCCTACCTCGACATCGCGCCCTGGGGCGAGCAGGTGTGCGGCGCCGAAGCCGCGGCACGCCGCTACTTCAAGCGCAGCGCGCGCGCGCTGGAGCCCACGCAGGCCATCTGGATGGCCACGCTGCTGCGCAACCCCGACGTCATGCTGCAGAAATGGCGTGCCGAAGGCCAAATCGACAAACCCGCCGCGCGCAAGGTGGCCGAGCAGGTGCGCGACGTCTCGGCCGGCCAGCGCGCTGCCATGTTGCGCGGCGTGGCCAACGCCCGTTTCGTCGCGCCGGCGGCGCCATGACGGCTGCTGCCGACATCGAAGCCATCGAGCGCGCCACGCTGGACGCCGTGGCGCCGCAGCGGGTGGAAGCCCTCGAAGACGAAGCCTGGCTGCTGCCCATGGACCCCGGCACCATCCGCCGCGCCCGCAGCGCCGTGCCGCTGCGCCATGAAGCGCCCCGCGGCGCGCCGGCTCGCCTGCTGGAACGCATCGAGGCGCGCTATGCCGCGCACGGCCATCCCTCCCAGCTGCGCGTGGCAGACCTGCGCTGCTTCGACGAGCTGCGCACCGCCATGACGCAGCGCGGCTACCAGCCCGGCAAGCCCACGCAGACGCAGACCGGCACGAGCCGCGCCATGCTGGTGCCTGGCGCGGGGGCGCCAGCCGACGTCGATGCCGCGCCGGACGCCGCCTGGGCCCAGGTCTTTCTCGGCCCCGGCTTCGATCCGGTGGATGGCGCCGGTCGTGTCCAGGCCCTGAGCCGCGCCAGCAGCAACCTGTTCGCCAGCGTGCGAGAAAGCGGCTCGACTCTGGCTGCGGGCGCCATCTCCTTCAGCCAGGGCTGGGCCAGCGTGCACGGCATGCGCACGGTGCAATCGGCACGCGGGCGCGGCCTGGCCCGCCGGGTGCTGGCCGGCCTGGCGCAGGCAGCGCTCCAACGGGGCTTCGAGCGCGTGTTCCTACAGGTCGAGACCGACAACCAGGCGGCCCTGGCGCTGTATCTCCGCGCCGGCTTCACGCCCGCCTGGACCTACCGCTCCTGGCAGAGCCCCTCGGCAGCAAGCTGACGCCGGGCTGCGCACCAGGGCGGTGCGATGCCCGTGGCACATGTCTTGCGGTGTGCTGCCCATGCATGCAGCCCCCGACATCGCGGTTGAGATCGTTGCCCTGACCAAGCAGTACGCGCTCGGCATGGCGCCGGCCGTCGACCAGATCAACCTGCGCATTGCCAGCGGAAGCTACTGCTGCCTGCTCGGCCCCTCCGGCTGCGGCAAGAGCACCACGCTGCGCATGATTGCCGGCCACGAATCGGTGACGCACGGCGACATCCTGCTGCACAACCGCAACATCACCCGCCTGCCGGCCGCCGCGCGCGGCACGGCCATGATGTTCCAGAGCTTTGCCCTGTTTCCGCATCTCTCGGCGCTGGACAACGTGGCCTTCAGCCTGAAGATGAAGGGCGTGCACAAGGCCGAGCGGCATCGGCGTGCGGCAGCGCTGCTCGAGCGCGTGGCCATGGGGCACCTGGCGCAGCGCAAGCCGGGCGCGCTCTCCGGCGGCCAGCAGCAGCGCGTGGCACTGGCCCGCGCGCTCATCACCGAGCCCAAGGTGCTGCTGCTGGACGAGCCGTTGTCGGCGCTCGACCCCTTTCTTCGCGTGCAGATGCGCGCCGAGCTGCGCCGCTGGCAGAAAGAGCTGGGGCTGACCTTCATCCACGTCACGCACTCGCAGGAAGAAGCCATGGCCTTGGCCGACACCATGGTGGTGATGAACCAGGGGCTGATCGAACAGGTGGGCTCGCCGCACCAGGTCTACAACTTCCCCGCCAACGAATTCGTGGCCCGCTTCATGGGCGGCCACAACGTGCTGCGGTCCGGCGCCGGCCTGGTGGCGGTGCGCAACGACCACATGCGCATCGCGCCGGCACAGGATGCCGGCGCGAGCGGCCTTGCGGCACGCATCACCGACGTCGAATACCAAGGCACCTATGTGCTGCTGGGCCTGCGGCTGGACGATGGGGCCGACGAGGCTTCGGGCATGAAGCAGGTGGCCGTGCTGCTGCACGAGGCCGATTACCTGGCGCGCCCTTTCGAGCCGGGCCAGCCGGTGCAGCTGTCCTGGGACGAGTCCCATGCCCGCGCGCTGGGAACCGGCGCCCAGCGCCAGGCAGCGCAACAGCCGAAGGCCGAGCCGCAGCCGCCAAGGACCCGCCGCGACGAACCGGCGCCCGTGGCCGCCTGACCCCACACGACCCGAATCATCAACCCCGAGGAGGCTTCTTCCATGTCCGACCACACCCACGACAACTCCGGCATCCAGCGCCGTCGCCTGCTGCAGGGCACGGCCGGCATCCTGGCCACCGGCATCGCTCCCTTCGTGCACGCGCAGGAGAAGATCGTGCTGCGCTACCTGGGCACGGCGGTGAACCAGGACAAGGCCATTGCCGAGAAGTTCAAGGCCGACACCGGCATCGAGATCCAGTACGTGGCCGTCACTACCGACGACGTGACCAAGCGCGCCGTCACCGCGCCCAACAGCTTCGACCTGCTGGACACCGAGTTCTTCTCGCTCAAGAAGATCGTGCCCACCGGCAACCTCAAGGGCATCGATGCCAAACGCGTGAAGAACGCCGACAAGATCACCACGCTCTTCACCAAGGGCGAGGTGGCCGGCAAGGCCGTGGGCGACCAGGGCACGGCGCCCAAGAAGGTGATCTTTCTCGAAGGCGAGAAGAGCAAGGCCTTCGCCAAGGCGCCCACGCAGTGGATGACGCTCATCCCCACCACCTACAACGCCGACACGCTGGGCATCCGGCCCGACCTGATCAAGCGCCCCATCGGCTCGTGGGCCGAGCTGCTCAACCCCGAGTTCAAGGGCAAGTCGGCCATCTTGAACATTCCGTCCATCGGCATCATGGACGCCGCCATGGTGGTGGAGGCCAAGGGGCTGCACAAGTACGCCGACAAGGGAAACATGACCAAGGCCGAGATCGACCTGACGATCAAGACCCTGATCGAAGCCAAGAAGGCCGGCCAGTTCCGTGCGCTGTGGAAGGACTTCAACGAAAGCGTGAACCTCATGGCCTCGGGCGAAGTGGTGATCCAGTCGATGTGGAGCCCGGCCGTGACCGCCGTGCGCGGCAAGGGCATCGACTGCGTGTTCCAGCCGCTCAAGGAAGGCTATCGCGCCTGGGCCTCGGGCTTCGGGCTGCCGGCCACGCTCTCGGGCAAGAAACTCGACGGCGCCTACGAGTTCATCAACTGGTTCCTCGACGGCTGGGCCGGCGCGTACCTCAACCGCCAGGGCTACTACAGCGCCGTGCTGGAAACCGCCAAGGCCAAGATGGAAGCCTACGAGTGGGCCTACTGGATGGAAGGCAAGCCCGCCGCGCAAGACATCAAGAGCCCGCAAGGCGATGTGATCGCCAAATCCGGCGCGGTGCGCGACGGCGGCAGCTACGAACAGCGAATGGGCGGCATCGCCTGCTGGAACGCGGTCATGGACGAGAACGAGTACATGGTCAGGAAGTGGAATGAGTTCGTAGCCGCGTGATGAAGCTTCGCGCGGCATCGACGACGAACGCGCCAGCAGGAATTGCGGCCTGGTGGCAGGCCGCGCCCTTCGCGCTGGTGTTCTTCCTGTTCTTCCTGGTTCCGCTGGGGCTGATCGGCATGGTCAGCCTCTGGAACTTCAACGAGTACGAACTCATTCCCGCGCTCACGCTGCGCAACTACCTGAGCATCTTCGAAGGCTGCTCGCATCTCACCGACAACGGCGACCTGTGCGTCACGCTGTCGACCTACCTGAGCACGCTCAAGTTCTGCCTTCTGGTGTGGGCCATCACGCTGGTGCTTGGCTTTGCGGTGGCGTACTTCCTGGCCTTTCACGTGCGTTCGACCACGGTGCAGACGGTGCTGTTCGTGCTGTGCACCGTGCCCTTCTGGACCTCCAACGTGATCCGCATGATCTCGTGGGTGCCGCTGCTGGGCCGCAACGGGCTGGTGAACCAGGGCCTGATGGGCATCGGCCTGGTCGACCAGCCGGTGGAGTGGCTGCTGTTCTCCGACTTCTCGGTGGTGCTGGCCTTCGTGCACCTCTACACCATGTTCATGATTGTGCCGATCTTCAACAGCATGATGCGCATCGACCGCTCGCTACTCGAAGCCGCCAGCGATGCCGGCGCCAGCGGCTGGCAAACGCTGCGCAACGTGGTCGTGCCGCTGTGCAAGTCGGGCATCGTGATCGGCTCCATCTTCGTCATCACCATCGTCATGGGCGACTTCGTGACCATCGGCGTGATGGGCGGCCAGCAGATCGCCTCGGTGGGCAAGATCATCCAGGTGCAGACCTCGTACCTGCAGTTTCCGCTGGCGGCGGCCAATGCGGTGATCCTGCTCGCGGTGGTGCTGATGATCATCTGGGGACTCACGCGCCTGGTCGATATCCGCAAGGAACTATGACCACCCCCTTGCTTGCTCACTTCGGGTTGCCTGGAAAGATCGAATGAGTTCCCTCCAATCGCACCATCTGCGCGACCCGCGGCCTGCCGGCTTCTGGCCCCTGGCCGCCGTGTTCGGCCTGTTCCTGATCTTCCTCTACGGCCCGATGATCACCATCTTCGTGCTGAGCTTCCAGGGGCCGGAGGGCGGCCTGACATTTCCGCTGCGCGG
>JAFECZ010000019.1 GCA_018241905.1 Pseudomonadota bacterium | reverse complement strand
CTCCGGTTTCATCTTCCACCTTAACAAGGTGTCTTTGAAACCGGCAGCAGCCCAACCAGTCCGGCCGTCGCCACGACTTCACCCAGCCATTGGCCCGGTCCGGCGCGGACCTTGGTGCTCCACTGGAGGATGCTCAGGTCGAACATGGCATTGGCCAGCCAAGCACCAAGGATGGCCCCCAGCAATTGGGCGGCGATGTAAGGCGCTAGGTCAGCCAGCGGCAGCTCGCGGCGCCAAACCATGACGGCGCTGACGGCAGGATTGAAGTGGGCTCCGCTCAATGGCGCGAACACTTCGATGAGAACGTACAGCGCGAAGACGGAGGCCAGAGTGTTCGCCAGCAGCGCAATGGCGACGTTGCCGCCGGCCAATCGCTCGGCCATGATGCCCGAGCCAATCACCGCGCACAGTAGGCCGCCCGTGCCCAGCAGCTCGGCCAGTGCCTTGCGCCAACGGCTCACGGCTTGGCGGCCAACTCGCGCGCCTGCGCCTGCAGGCGCAAGTGGTCCACGCCGGAGATCGGCAAGTCGATCAGTAGCTCCAGCCTGCGGCGGATGGCGTGCAGCGTCTGCCGGAAGGCTTCCAACTTCTGCTCGGTAGACCCCGAGGCCTCGGACGGGTCCGCGTATCCCCAGTGCGCGGTTGCTGGATGCCCTGGCCAGTACGGGCAGACTTCGCCGGCAGCGTTGTCACAGACCGTGATGACCAGGTCCATGTGCGGTGCGTCTTCTCTTCCGAATTCGTCCCAGGACTTGCTGCGAAGGTCATCCGTCGAGACGCCGGCGCCGCGCAGCACCTCGAGCGCAAGGGGATTGGGTTGCTGGTTCTCCCGCGGACTGCTGCCGGCGGAGAAGGCTTTGAAACGTCCGCGCCCCAGGTGGTTCAGCATGGCCTCGGCCAGGATGCTGCGCGCCGAGTTGTGCGTGCACAGGAACAGGACGTTGACGGATTGGTGTTCGGCCATCGCTCGCCTCAGCAGCAGCAGCTGCTGCCCTGGGCCTTGACGGCGACGTTCACTGGCCGACCCGTCGGGGCGCGCGGCGTGCAGCAGACAGCCTGGCCAACAGGCTGCGCCTCGCGGAAGGTCGGGATGCTGTCCAAGGTCTGGAAATGCTCCCAGGCGATGCCTTGGGGGTCCGTGACCCAGTGCTTCTCGCTGCGGGCGTAGCAGCAGGTCGTGTTTCCTTCATCCAGCAGAGCAGCATCCGCAGCCATCGCGCGGGTTTTGAGCTCGGCCAGTTCGTCGGGACTCTCGGCCTGCAGACCGAGGTGGTCGATGCCCGGCGTGCCCCCGGTCGAGACGGCGAAATTCACCGGCGGGTCCGCCAGCATCCACTTGGCGTAGTCGGATTCGACGCGCGTCGGCTCGGCGGCGAACAGCTTGGAATAGAAGGCAATGCTTGCCGAGAGGTCCTGCACCTTCAGGTGCACATGGAATCGCTTCATGGGGAATAGCCCTTCAACACGAACAGGAGGTCGACGAGGCGTCCACGGCGCAGGCTTCGCCCTGGCAGCAGTTCTCCGTGAGATAGCCCAGGAGCGCATTCATGTGCTCGAACGAGGCGCGGTAGATGAGGTTGCGGCCTTGGCGTTCCTGCGTGACCAGGCCTGCGTTGAGCAGCTCCTTGAGGTGGAAGGACAACGTGTTGGCCGGAGTGCCCAGACCCTCGGCCATCACGCTGGGCGTCATGCCCCGGGGACCGGCGATGACCAGGGCGCGGAACACCTGCAGGCGAGCGGCTTGTGCGAGCGCAGCCAAAGAGCGGACAACATCTTGTTCTTCCATGGTTCCATTGTTATGGAAGTAATGACGGCACGTCAATGTTGTCAATCACAGACTGGATAAATAAACAGTATTCGACTAGGAGCGACCCATGGAGCCCGCGACCGATGACCTGTGGATTGCCGCCTTGGCGCACCATCTGGCGCGGCGGTGGCGCACACGGTTGACCCAGACGTGCTGGAGGAGGTGGCGGGCGACATCGCGCGCAACCCACAGTTGCGTGTGTTGGCGCCGGATGAGGCGGCCGATTTATGGCTGGAGCCTGTCGGAACTACACGGCGTAGCGAGGAGTTTCTTGAGCCCGGGCCGGGTTGCCTGCTCTAGGCACCTTCCACCGGTGAATGTCACACTGCGCGCGATGAGAACCGCTTACCGCTTCAACGTGTTTGGCCGCATCTACTCCATTGAGCGCACGGTCTCTCGCTGGGTTGCGTTCCTCCACGGCACGGACGGCAAGCGTGGCCCTGCGGACTTCGTGGTGCCGGACTTCATTTCCGAAAGCGAATTGGAGCAGTACTTGTACGACCTCTTCCACGAGAGCGCCACGCCCACCAATGGCGACGTGCGCCGCCTCGATTGAATTGCTCAAGTCGACCAAGAAGCGGACGTTGAGGCTCCCTCTCTATCGCGTCACAGTAGTCTGCCGGGGATTGACGGAGTCCCAGCTCGTTGATGCAGTACCCGACATGTTGTTGGAGTCCGCCGGTTATCTGCACTGAAAGACTTCGACAGCGACGGTCAGGCGCTGCTCGATGGAGTTCCAAGATGCAGTATTCGCCGACGTCAACTTCAATGACAGGGTGAGCTTCAACGTTGAGTCAGCCCAAAGCGGGGCCGTCGATGGTTAGGCAAGTTCCGGGCCACAACCGGTCAGTCCAGGGCGCATCGCAATTCGCCTGAACCCGACGTTCGGTGTGGCAGTTGAAGCTCTTTCTTACGCTACGCACGTAGTCAGGATGGCGGATTGCGGACGGTCCGGCCGCTTAACCTAGGCGCTGCCGGTCGCGCCGCGCCGTGAGCGCTTTTCTGGCGCTCGCCGTTCTTGCTCGTCTCGCGCCCCCCGTGCATCGATCGCCTCGGCCAGCGCCTGCCGCACCAGCGCCTGCGCAGCCCAGGCGCTCACCGCTAGCGCCTGCTCGGTGTCTGTGCCTGCCACGTCGCGCAGGGAGAGCGAGGCCTCGGTGCCCATGGTCAGAGTCAGCGCGGAGGCGAGCCGCTTGCGCGCGGCGGGCGGCAACTGGTCCTTCAGCGCATCGACGATCGGCGTGATGTACTGCATGCGGCGGGCGGGTCGCGGCGGTCGCGCCGTCGGCGCGTTGTCCAGCCACGCCGACATGAACGAGCGCTCCACCACATGTAGGCCGACCTCGTCGCTAAGCAGGAGCTCGTTGAGCGTACGCGCTGCACGACCGATGGCCTCGACCGGATCGTCTTCCCCGAGGCGGAACAGGCTCTGCAGCGGCTGCACGGCGTGTTCAAACATCGCGTCGCTGATCAGCTCCTCCACTGAAGAGTAGTAGCGGTACGCGGTCGCCCGCGACACCATGGCGCGGGCGGCCACCTCGGCAAAGGTGGGCGTGCGGCCACCCTCGCACAGCGCGAGCGTCGCCTCAATGAGCGCGCGCCGGGTGCGCCGCTTTTGATTGGCGCGGCCTTCGCTGTCGGCCGCATCGCGCAGTTGCGCGCTTGACGATTTGATATTCATGGCGAATAATGAAACACGTGTCTCACCATAGAGCAGATGTCTCATTATAGTTTCTTCAACCTGAAAGAGAAGGGATTCCCTGTGAACGCCATGACTAAAGAACAGTTCGATCGCATGATCGATCGCCACTTCCGTTTCGAGGCGGAGAACGATGTCGATGGTGTGCTCAGCACCATGGTCGACGACGTCGAGCACGACGTCGTCGGCTCGCCCACCGGACCGCTGAACGGCCAGCAAGCGGCGCGCGGTTTTTACGATGCGTTGTTCGCCGACCTGTCCGGCGAAAAAGTGACCACGCTGCGCCGTTATTACGGACCTGACTTCGTCGTCGACGAGAGCCTTTGGGAGGGCGCCGCGCCTGGCACGCCTTTCGGCATTCCTGGCGGCGGCCGGCGGATTGCTTTTCGCCTGCTGCACGTGTTCGACATGGCGCCCGACGGCAAGATCAAGCGCGAGAACGTGTGGCTCGACCTCGCCGCGATCCTGCAGCAGCTGCAGGCCCAGCAGCCTCAGCAAGCCGAGGCGGTAGCCTGAGCGGCCGCCTTCAAGCAAAGGAAGAACAAGATGACAGACAACACTCGCAGCCGCGCGTGGTTCCGCGTAGCCGTCGTTTACTTCGTCGTGGCCGTTGCACTGGGCATCGTGATGGGCGCTTCCGGCGATCACACGCTGATGGCCGTGCATGCGCATATCAACCTGCTCGGGTGGGTGACGATGGCACTGTTCGGCCTGCTAGGACTGGCTTATCCGGCCATCACAGAGGGGCGTGCGGCCGCATGGCAGTTCTGGCTGCACAACACCGGTGCGCCGGTGATGCTGGTCGCACTGGCGGCCCGGCTCAAGGGAGTGGAGGCGGCCGAGCCGATTGTCGGCATCGCATCCGTGGTCGTCGGCATCAGCGTAGTGCTGTTTGCTTGGCTCGTTTTCACGCGCATGGGCGTGTCGCGATCTGCAGCGGGCCCGGCGAAGCTGCGCACTTCGTAAAGAGCGTAGTTCGACCCAGGGTGCAGGCGCAACCCGCGGGGTGGGCCTGAACAGTGCCATGGCATCTGCTGTAAACGTTCTCGGGGACGTTCATGGCGGTGCAGGGGAGCAGGCCGTGGAACTCTATGAGGACGTCGCTGCGCGCATGGCTGCCGGTTTGAGTCTGGAGGAAGCTGTCGACGCAGGTCTCCAGGCACTTGTTGAACAACATGGCAAGGTCATTGCGGGGTTTGGCCACCGCTTCCATCCCGTGGATCCGCGAAGCGCGCCGCTGCTTGAGCTTGTTGACGCAGCGGCCGCGAGCGGAGAGGTCGGCGGGCGGTTCGCTCGCATAGGGAGGGCCGTCGAAGACAAGCTTAGCGCGAGCAAGGGCAAGCCCATTCCGATGAACATCGACGGAGCAACGGCGGTCATCTACGCAGAACTGGGCTTTCCGGCGCCGTTGGCTCGAGGATTGTTCTGTCTTTCCAGATCAGTAGGGGTTCTTGCCCACGCATGGGAGCAGACCCAGCAAGGAGGGCGCATCAAAGGGCCGATCCCGCGCCAGTGCATCCCAACCTACGAAGGCCAGAAAGTCCGCGACGTGCCGGTGCAGCAGTAGGTGGATGAAAAGAGCCTCCTGGGCAAACCTGCTCTCGCGACTGCCGTCGGCCATCAAGAGTTGCCCAGCGCTGTCAGCGCTTCGGCGGCGCATCACCCAGATTCAAGCCCCCCGCTGGCTTCTGTGAGGCAGTGGTTCGGGCTTGCGTGAAAGAACCCCGAAGCCGTTGGAACTTGCGATGCGCGGCCATCTGCATCTCGATAGCGCCATTCGGGCGGGCCGACTACGGCCCTCGGGGCTGACTTCAGCCCGGCGAGACTCGCGCTCGGGGACCCGGTCCGCCGGTCCCGACGGCATCCTCGTCAGTACAACGTGCCGGGCAAGGCGTCGTAAAACCGGAACTCGGGCGGCCCCGCGACGCCGGCCTGCTGCATCGCCGCCTCGAGCTCGGGAGAGGCCGCGAGCGCCTGGAGTTCGGCGCGGGTTTCGGCCTGGTGGTACACCGCCACAAGATTCGGCTCGTCAAGCCCCTGGTTCACGGCGGCCCCGATGATGCCGTGCCGCTTGCGAAGCCCTTCCACGCTGTCATACACCTTCTTCCACGCCGCGAAGTCCTTGACCGCATGCGCGACGATCATCCCCGCGGTTGACCGGTCGGCGATGTGCGCGTCCTCGACCGGCTTGAGCCACTCGATCCGGGGCGGGCTTATTACGCCAGCCTGCTGCATCGTCGACCTCAGATTGGGGCTGTCGACGAACGCGGCGACTTTCACCCGATCGGTGGCCGGTAGATACACAGCCACCTCGTCGCCGCTGCGGTTGAGGTGGTCGCCCAGGATGGACGCGGCCTTGCGCGCATCTCGATGCGCGTCGAACGCGGTCTTCCACGCGTCGTAAGCGGCGACGCGGTGCGTGACGAGGATGGCCAGGGGCGGAAGTGGACGGCTCATGGTGGGTCTCCTGTGTGGTTTGCAGCCAGAGCTTCCCCCTTTGTCTTGCGCGTGAACACGCGTGCGACCGCACATCGCATGTGCAACGTTGCACCCGATCAGGAAATGCCGGTCAGCAGTACCTGCTCGAGGGTCGCGAGCTCGAGCAGGAAGTCCCATACGACTCGATTGCGGACGATCCGGAGCCGGTCTGGGTGTGCGACGAGCCACACATCGCCGTTCGTCACCGGACCTTCGAGGCGCCGCAACCTCGCGTCACGGTCGCCGTGCAGGCACGGCAGGCAGGCAATGCCGAGCCCTGCGGCCGCCGCTGCGGCACACGATGGGATGCTGTTGCCGCGCAGGGCCACGACGGCCCCCTCAGTGTGCTCCCCCAACCACCGCTGACCGGGGGTGCCGTGCAACGGCTCTTCGAAGTGAATGACCCGATGGCCCGTCCACACTGTCGCTCCCTCCCACGCCTTCCCGGCGAGATACGACGGGCTCGCGTAAAGCGCCCACCCGACGCGCGAGAGGTGGCGCACGACGAGATCGTCCCGCTCGGTCGGCAAGAGCCGCAGCGCGAGGTCGGCCTCGTTCCGGTGGAGGTCGAACACCTGGTTCCCGGTCAGCAGCTCGACCTTGATGTCGGCGTACTCAGCGTACAACCTTGGTAGGTGAGGCACGACGACTGTCAGGAAGCCCTCCGAGGTGGTCAGGCGTACCGTGCCCGAGGGACGATCGTCGGTGCCGCCGATCGCGGTCTCGAGTTCGAGGATCGATCGTTGAAGGACGCGCCCCGTAGCGATCGCCGCTTCGCCAGCACTGGTGGGTCGCTGACCGTCGGGGGTGCGCACGAACAATCGGACCCCCAGATTGCGCTCCAGTGCCGCAATCCGTCGGCTCACCGTGGTGTGCTCGACGCCTAGGGCGCGCGCTGCCGCGACCATCGATCCCGCGTCCGCAAGGGCCAGCACGTACCGGAGATCGTCCCATTCCATGGGGTGAGATTATCAGGAAGCACGACGATCCTGGGCCTCGCGGGCTGCCGGCAAAAAGAGCGAACCAAAGCTGCACAAGTGCGCATCAGCATTCGAGAAGCCACCGTGCTCGACCTCATTCGACACCAAAGCACTGTGGGGGCTTGAGGCAGTGGCCCGGATTACCCGCGACCTGATGCCACAAATGACCGCGGCGGGCGTTCGCGACGCCCTGCACGGCTTGAACCAGGTCACAACTGCAGGCAAAAAGAGGCCCGCGAGAGAGCGGGCTAAGGCGCTCGTGGAGGAGGGTAGTTGCGAACTAGTCCCTTATTTCGAGCGCCTGGGCACTCTAAGACGAAATGTGTGAAAGCGCAAATCTGCTCCCCGCGCGGCAGCGGACAGCGATGTCAGATGGATGAGTTCTTTCCCTTTTCCGATCGGAGACTTCCTGCAAGGACTGCACGCCTTGGGGTCCATCGTGCCTACGTCGGCTACGCACGCCCATCTGGCATCGCTGCTATCGATGACCGCGCTCAAGCTTCCACTACTACGCCAGACACCATCCGCGCCATCTGCACCTTGCTGTTGATGCCCAGCTTGGCGTAGGCCTGGCGTAGATGGTGGCGCACGGTGGCCGGCGAGCTGTCCAGGGTGCGCGCGACCGCCTTGTAGCTCAGGCCCTGGCCGAACAGGCGAGCCACCTCGGCCTCACGCGGGGTGAGCGGCGCCAGCGCTGCTTCCCGAGGCGGCTGCAGGTCCATCACAAAAATCAGGTGGGGCATCAGCAATTGCAGCAAGGCCCTTTCGCGCGTGCCATAGGCAGCGGGCCGTCGGCGATACAGCGACAGATGCGCGCACCACGGCGAATCCGGCTTGCGCACCAGGATGCCAAGCACGCCGGCCAGCCGGTGCTCCTCGCCAAAGGCGCGTATCGAGGAGCGCTGTGGCAGCTCCTGCACCGTCATCGCAATGCCCTGGCCGGGTTGGCGCACCGCGGCCGCGGCCACTGGGTCGACGCGGCGCACGCGGCGCCAGTCGGCCACGAAGTCGGACACCAGGCCGCTGGTGAGGCTGTGTTGTGGTGTGACCAGCCCGTCCTCGATGGTGGAGCGACCGAACCATGCAGCGTCAAAGTCGATGTGGCCGCCCAGCCAGGCCAGCAGCCGGTTGCCCGCCAGCGGCCCGTCGGAGCCGATGGCCAGCGGGTACAGCTCCAGCAGCAGTGCACCGAGTTGCTCGGGCGGGACGGGGGATGGGGATAAATCAGGCTGCAGCGACATGCAAGACCTCCGGCCGCGATCTTAGGGGCGGTGCGGGCCGCGCGGCAGAGGAGATGCCCGCATCGTTCATCTGAACGACTGTCGCGCTCGGCAGGTGCGGCCTACGCTTCGCGGCGTTCCTAATCACCACATGCAGGAGACACCGCACCATGACCCTGGACGAATACAGCCGCCTTGACGCCACCGCGCTTGCTGAGCGCATCCGCGACAAGGAGATTAGCGCCGCCGAGGCGCAGAGATGCGCGCGCGACGCGGCCGCCGCGCTCAACCCGCGCCTGAACGCGATCATCGAGATGTTCGACGCCCCGCTCGCCCACGATGTCCAGGGCCCCTTCGCCGGAGTGCCCTTCCTCATCAAGGACCTGGTGCTGCATGCCGCGGGCGTGCGCAACGAGGCCGGATGCCGCCTGGCCGCAGGCGTCGTGGCGCCGAACGATAGCGCGCTGATGTCGCGTTTTCGCCGCGCCGGCCTGGCGACGCTTGGGCGCACCCGTACGCCCGAGCTTGGCTTCAATGCCACCACCGAAAGCAGCTTCGGCGGCATCACCCGCAATCCGTGGAATCCGGCGCACAGCGCGGGCGGCTCCAGCGGCGGCTCGGCCGCGGCGGTGGCCGCGGGCATCGTGCCAATCGCGCATGCCAACGACGGCGGCGGCTCTATCCGCGTACCGGCTTCGATGTGCGGTCTGGTCGGGCTCAAGCCCAGCCGCGGCCGCGTGAGCGCCGGACCCGACTATGGTCAGCCGCTGATGGGACTGGGCATCGAGGGCGTGGTGTGCCGCACTGTGCGCGACGCTGCCGCCGCGCTCGATGCGATGCAGGGCCCCGAGGTGGGCGACCCCTTCCTGGTGGCGCCGCCCGCGCAGCCCTACGCGCATGCAATTCACACACCCGTGCGTCGGCTGCGCATTGCGGTGGCCACGCGTTTCCCTGGCACGCAGCCGGCCGACGCCGCCTGCGCGGCTGCGGTCGAGGTCACCGCCCGCACGCTGGCCGGCCTGGGCCATCACGTCGAAGAGGCCGCGCCTGAGTACTCGTCGGAGGCGTGCCTCTCGGCCACCCGCATGTTCTGGTCCTCATTTCTCGCTTCGGGCGTCGTCGGACTGGCGCAGATGCGAGGGACGCCTGTGGAGCAGGCGTTGAACGAGGTGCAGGCTTGCACCCGCGCCACCGCGGAGTACGGCCTGAGCCTGCGCGCGCTGGATCTGGAATGGGCGCTGGCGCAGATGAATGCGGTGTCGCGCGCCGTCGCGCCCTTCTTCACGCAATACGACATCCTGCTCACGCCCACCCAGCGCACGGCCCCTGTGCGCCTGGGAGTCCTGAACCAGGACAACGCCTCGCTCGATGCGCAAGGCTTCTTCGAGCTGCTGTTCGACTACGCTGCCTACACGCCGCTGTTCAACTTCACGGGCCAGCCGGCCATCTCGCTGCCGCTGGCGATGGCCGAAGACCTGCCGATCGGCGTGCATTTCGTCGCGCCCATGGGCGACGAATCCACACTGCTGCAGCTGGCTGTGCAGCTCGAGCAGGCGATGCCGTGGGCCGCGCGGCGCCCGGCTCTGCACGCGGCTGCACTCTAGTCACGCCAGCGAAGATTGCGCACCGAAACGCATCCCGACAACGCCTACGCCGCGACGGCCCAGCAAGGCGTCCGCTCAGTTCATTGGAACAGTACCGAGACTGAGCGCGTTGGGGGTGGTTTCGCTGCAATCCCGGGCAGGTCCTCTCTCAGTGCCGGTCTTGGAACAGAATTTGCTCCGAGCTGCGGCCAAGGCTTGTTAGCGCTTTGACGTTTCGAGCATGGCCGAGAGGACGGCCGACTCCGTATCACTCAGGTGCCGGTCCATCAACTCGATTGCAGTTGCGACGTCCCTGTTCAGCACTGCGTCAAGGATCGCCTGGTGCTCGCCCTGGACGTTGCGCTCGTTCAAGGGGCCATGCAGGCGGATCTTGCGGTATCGCTCGGAGTGGTCCACCAACTGGTTCCAGAAGCGCAGGAGCCACTCGGAACCACACGCACTGACCAGTGCGGTATGAAAGCGCCGGTGCTGCGACTCCCATTCGGAGGCCATGGCCCTCGGGTTCGCGAAATCGGGCAGCGCGGTACGCGTCAGCAGGTGCAATGACGCAATGGCCTCGGCCTCCCACTTCGAGTCGCCCAAGCGAATCGATTCGGTCAGGCACAGCCGCTCGATCGCCCGACGGGTCTTCATCAGGTCGGTGAATTCCTCCACCGATGTCGCGCGCACACGGGCACCTCGGTTCGACTCCGTCAGCACCAAGCCTTCGGTGTCCAGGCGCACCAACGCTTCGCGGATGGGCGTGAGTCCCAGGCCGAAGCGCTCTTCCAGGTCCGCGGCCCGCAAGCGCTCGCCGGGTGCCAGATCGCCCCGAAGAATTTCAGCGCGCAGGCGCTGATACGCGCGCTCGGTCCTCGACCCAGGGTCGGACGATCCGTCTATCACGAAATCTTGCATAGCGTTAGAGCGTTTGCCCCCGGATTCTTATTTCATGAAGTTATCTATATTTCATGAAATCCAAGAGACTTCATGCAAATGGCCAACAATTATCTCACTCGCAACAGGAACCGGGCTGGGCTCTGCGTCGCCCAGGCACTCGCCGGGCTGGCGGCCGTCGCAGCACTGCCGGCCCAAGCCCAGAGCTCCGTCACTCTCTACGGCTTGGTAGACCTTGGCTACGTGTACGAAAGCGGCGGCCCCAATGGCTCCAGCGTGAGCAAGCTGACCAGCGGTATTGCCTCGGGCAGTCGGCTGGGCTTCAAGGGCACCGAGGACCTGGGCGGGGGCCTCTCGGCCTTCTACATTCTGGAGATGGGTGTACTTGCCGACACGGGCGGTCTGGCGCAGGGAGGGCTGGCATTCGGACGCCAGTCCATCGTCGGACTCCAGAATTCGTTGGGTTCGGTTTCCCTGGGCCGCCAGTACACCCCGGTGGCGATCATCCAGACCGAGACCGATCCCTTCGTCACGGGTCTTGCGGGCGATTCGGCGAACTTGATCAGTGCCGGTGGCGCGGGCGGCAACAACCGGATGGACAACACCGTCAGGTACTCCCTGACGTCGCCGCGCGGCTTCACACTCGACCTGGCCTATGGGCTGGGCGAAGTGGACAACCAGCCCAGCTACAAGCGGCAGTACGGAGGATCAGTGGGCTATGTCTCCGGTCCGGCCTACTTCAAGGTGGGATACCACAACGTCAATGACTCGCAAGGCGTATCGGGCTGGATGACCTTCGTGGGCGCGCGCTACGAATTTGCTCTTGCCACTGCCTACTTCAACTACGTGGTCAACAAGGGGTCCGCGGTATTCGGACTGTTGAATCCCGATTCGAGGGACGTCCTGGTCGGCGTGGGCGTGCCCATCGGGGCCGGACGCCTGATGGCGTCATACATCCACAAGGACGACCGGACCTCCGCCAACTACGACGCCAACCAAGTTGCCATCGGCTACGTCCACTTCCTGTCCAAGCGCACCAGTCTGTACACCTCGATCGCGCGCATCGACAACAACGCCGCGCCCGGCAACAAGGCTGGCTTCTATCGCGTGGGCAACGCGACCGAACAGGGCAGTGGATCACGCGGCTTCAACTTCGGCATGCGTCATTCCTTCTGAGCCACCGGCCCCCGACCCATCTGATTCAAACTCTCACCAAAAGTACGCCATGAACTTCCTGTACGCACGTCGCGGCCTGCTTGCCGCCGCCGCCGGTCTCGCGCTCTGCGCCATCAGCGGCATGGTCCCTGGCGCCGCTGCGGCCCAGCAGCCATACCCCACGAAGCCCATCACGATCGTCGTTGCCTACCCGGCAGGCGGGGACACCGACGTGCTCGCACGAGTGCTCGCCGAGAAGCTCCAGGCACGCCTGGGCCAACCGGTCTTGGTCGATAACCGCACCGGCGCGGCTGGCACGATCGGAACGTCCTATGTCGCCAAGGCCGCGCCGGACGGCTATACGTTGCTGCTGGCTCCCAACACGATCGCAATCACTCCGCACGTGCTCAAGGGTGTTGCCGGCGCGCAAGTCGACCCCACGCGAGACCTCACCTCGATCTCGCAGCTGGGAAGCCAATCGCTGTTCGTGGTCGCCACTTCCGCATCGAGCGTCACCAGCATGAAAGACCTCGTCGCGGCTGCGAAGGCCGGGAAGATCCAGACCTACGCGAGCCCCGGCAACGGATCACCGATGCACATCCTTGCCGAGTTGTTCGACAGGTCGGCCGGCACGAAGATCACACAGGTACCTTACCGCGGCAGCATGCCCGCCGTGGCGGATCTTGTCGGTGGCCAAATGCCGATGATGTACACGACGCTCGGGCCGGTACAGCCTCATATCAAGTCCGGCAAGCTGGTGCCGCTCGCAGTGGCCGACACGAAGCGCTCGCCGTTCTTGCCCGATGTCCCGACGCTGGCCGAGTCGGGCTACAAGGGCGCCGAAGTCGGCGCCTGGCAGGCGCTCATGGGACCGAAGGGCATGCCGCCGGAGTTGGTCAAACTGCTCAATCAACATGTGCAGGAAATCCTCAAGATGCCGGATGTGGTCGCTCGCATGGAAACGATCGCCCTCACGCCCACGGGCGGCGACCCGGCCGCGATGAGCAAGCTGGTGCAGAACGACTATCAGCGCTACGGGCAGATCGTCAAGGAATTCGGTATTCAGGCCAACTGAGCGCATGACTACCCTTATCACCGGAGCAGGCGTCATCGGTTGCCACACGGCGCGTGCGCTAGCGAGCCGAGGCGAGGACGTGCTGCTCGCTGACCGCCAGCCCGCGCACGATGCGATCGCAACCATCGTCGATAGTCCCGCCGTGCAGGTCGTACAGGCGGACGTGACCGACTTTGCCGGCCTCTCGGCGCTGATCACACGCCATGGCGTGCGGCGCATCGTCCACACCGCCGCGCTGCTGTCGACCGCGATCCGCGAGAACGTGCGCAAGGGCGTCGAGGTCAACGTCATGGGCACCGCCAACGTGCTCGAAGCGGCTCGGCAGCATCGAATCGAGCGCGTCGTCGTCGCGAGTTCCACGACCGTGGGCTACCCGGTCTTCGGGGACTTCGAAGGGGATGCTTTCCCGGAGGACTTCGCACTTCGCTCCATCCGTCATCGACCCGGCTCGATCTACGCTGCGACCAAAGTCATGGCCGAGCACCTGGCATTGCTGTACAGAGATCTTCATGGCGTGAGTACCGTGTCGCTGCGCTATGCGGCTGTCGTCAGCGCATGGAGCGGACCGGGAACTTCGGTGCCGGGCCGGGTGCTCTCGTCGCTTGCCGGGCCCGCTTCGCGGGGGGATGTGTCGGTGATCGACGACCCCTACGTCGTTTGGCGCGGGGGTGAGGAATTCATCGACGCACGCGATTGCGCGCTCGCCAACGTCGCCGCGCTCGACGCGGCGAAGCCCACCCAGGGGGTCTACAACGTCGGCCTCGGCAGACTCTGTACCTTCGACGATTTCGTCCAGGCAGTAAGGCTTCGCTATCCCGCGTTGCGCATCGAACTGCGCACCAGTGCCACCGGCGGCTTCGCAGGCTTCCCACATGTTCGCGAAGCGCCATCGGACATCGGCCACGCCGAACGCGAACTGGGCTGGCGGCCGACGTTCTCGCTCGCCGACTCGGTCGCGCACTTTGCGCCGTTCTGCATTGCCGCGGAGGCCTAAAGCGATGCCGGGAATTTCTTCTTCGAACGAAGTCTGCATGAGCGACGAAGACCGCGCATTGATGGACCCTGACCACCAGATGCGTCTGCCATTTTCCGAAGCCGAGGACTACGCCCGGCAAGTCATGCGTTGGTCGCGCGAGCTGCCGACGGAAGGCCTGGACGTACAGCGCGACGTCATGTACGGCCCCCATCGGCTGCACCGTTATGACGTGTTCAGCCCGCGCAGCGCCCGCAATGCGCCCGTGCTCGTCTTCTGGCACGGCGGCGGCTGGACGAACGGCTACCGAAGCTACGTCAGCTTCATGGCGCCACACCTCGCGAGGCTTGGCTGCGTGCTCGTCGCGCCGTCGTACCGGCTGGCGCCGACCGACAAGCTGCCGGCGGGCTACGAAGACAGCCTGGCGGCGCTGCGCCACGTCATCGAGCACGCGCGCTCCTACGGCGCGGACCCGCAGCGCATCCTCCTTGGAGGCCATTCCGCCGGTGCGCATCTCGCGGCGCTCGTCGCGCTGCGCCGGGTCGACCTGCGGCGCGTCGGCATTCCCGCGGATGCCATTCGAGCCTGCCTTCCTATCAGCGGCATCATGGACCTGCACCATCCGCAGCCTCCTGCACAGAGCCTCGAGGAGCGCGTCTACTCGATGGTGCTGGGCGATCCCCGCGACGACGCGCTCATGAGCCCGCTTTGCTGGGCCGCGGGGAACACCATTCCCTTCTGCCTGAGCTACGGAGAGTTTGACAGCGCACGCGTGCGTATCTCGAACCAGCGTCTCGCCGTGCTTCTCGCACACCAGCTGGGCAAGAGCACTGTGTTCGCCGAGCCCGGGCTCGGCCATTTCGCGACCCACACCGCGCTGCAGCAACCCGATGCTCCGTGGTATCTGCGTCTCGCGCGGCTCCTGCAGGAGGAACTGCAGTGAAGCAGGCCATCGACGTTGGCCTCCCGGCCATCGGTCAACCGTTCTCGTGGGCCGTGAAGGCCGGTGGACTCCTGTTCACTACGCACGGGCCGGTGCGCGCAGATGGCTCCATCGATACGGGTCCTGTGGAGCGACAGACACGCCTTACTCTGCAGAACATCGAGCGCGCCATCGTCGTCGCCGGTGGCAGGATGAGCGATGTGGCGCAAGTCCTGATCTACATGACGGATGAACGCGACATGCAGGTGATCGATGCGGTCTACCGAGAGTTCTTCTCTGCGCCGTATCCCAACCGATCCAGCGTTGCCGTACGGGCCCTCGTCGTGCCCGGCATGCGCGTTGAGATGGTGGTCTACGCCTGCATCGGAGACTTTGCGCACGGCACCGAACCTTCGATTTCGAGAGATCCATCAGCATGATGAACAAAGAGACCGCCTTTATTACCGGCGCCGCGTCCGGCATCGGCCGAGCCACCGCAAGACGCCTTGCCGAGGACGGGTTTCGCATCGTCCTCATCGATCGCGATCGCGCACTTGTCGACGACGCGATGGCTGAATTCCTGCGCAATGGGTATGAGGCCGCGGCTCATGCCGCCGACGTGCGCGACCGCGCCGCGATCGCTGCGGCATTCGGCGCTGAAGCGCGCATCGACGTCATGGTCAACGCTGCGGGTATCGGGCCCATGCGCGCCTTCCACGAAATCACCGACGAGGACTTTCGCGAGGTTGTCGACGTCAACCTGCTGGGCACCTTCGTCTGCTGCCAGGAGGCCGCGAAGCGTATGCGCACCGGTGGACGGATCATCACAATCTCTTCGCGCGCCGCACTGGGCGCGGGCAACTTCGCGCACTATGTTGCCTCGAAGGCTGGCGTCATAGGGCTCACCCGAGCGATGGCCATCGACCTGCGTCGGGCGGGCATCTCCGTGAATTCGATTGCGCCTGGTTTCACCGATACCGGCATGACGCGCCAACTCTCCCCGGAGCAGCACGCCGCGGCGAGCGCGCTCGAGCCATCCGGTCAACCGGCGGATCCTTCGGAAATCGCCAACGCGATCGCGTTCTTCGCGTCGCCGAGAACCAGCTTTGTCACTGGCCAGACCTTGTTCGTGGATGGCGGCAAGTCACTGGGCGGGCAAGGCGTTTGAAGTCTCAACGCCAGCAGTAGCGAATATTGAGCGGGGTGCTGCTGGCGGCTCGCGCACCAGCCGAGCAGATCAGAAAGGGCATGACTGGTCCACTTGCATACGGTCCGCCCATCCTGGTGGCGCCCTCAACCGCACGCGGAATTGTGATCGGCTGTACTTGCGCCGTCGCTGCCTGGTTCCTGCGGCTTCAGCAATAGAACGGCCTTTCAGTCTCGAAGTGCGTTGCGCACGTCGCAAGTGACCTTCCCCCCATGTCACTTGCGTCGCGAGTCGGGCAGTAACTTTGACTTGGGCGGAGTCTGCTCCGCTTTCCTCTCGCGTAGATGCTTTACGAGCACCTTCAGCAAGCTTTCTGCCGGTGGAGGCACAGGCCGCCTCGGATGTGACACTGCGACAAGTTGCCGCGCGAGTGCAGGGCGTACAACATTGTGAGCACGCAAGCGGCCTTCCGCGAATCTGCTGCGCAATGCTATCCGCGGCAAAAGCGTTGCAAGCTCGCTTTGTTCCACAACTTGTGCGATGGCCGGCAGCGAGTCGATTTCCAGGGCGCACTCGAAATGCAATCCGGCCGCATCGGCAAAGCTTTCCAGCGCCGTTCGTAACCCATGCAGCCTCGTGGGTAGCACGAGCTTGAGTCGCACCACGTCGCGCAGGGCCAGCTTGTCGGGAAGGTGCGCATGCCGTGGCCCCGTCGCCAGCACGAATTCCTCTTCCAGCACCGTCTCGGCTCGCAGCGTGAGGCGCCGTGGCATGTTGATGATGGCGGTGTCCAGTTGCCCGCTCGTCACCGCCTGTATCAGCGCTTCGCTATAGGCCTCCGTCACCGAGACGCTCACGCGCGGGAAGCGCAGCGAGAACTCCGCCAATGCTGCGGGCAGCACGTCCTGCGCGATGCTGGCGGGCAAGCCAATGCGCGCGTGCCCGGCCAGTTCGCCGCCAGTTTCAAGGAGCTCTGCCCGTGCGCGCTCGAACTCCGCCAGGATCGGCAGGAAGCGTGCATACATCTGCGTCGCATGCTCCGTGGCCACCATGCCGCGATTGCTGCGCACGAACAGCTGCCGCCCAAGCTCCTCCTCGAGACGTGCGACCTGCATGCTCAATGCGGGTTGCACGATATTCAGCCGGTTGGCGGCGCGCGTCACCGAACCCTCTTCGAAGAGGACGACGAAGTACTGGATCTGACGGTAGTCCATCGGCCTGAGTATCTCTTGAAATGATGGCAGCTTCAAAAAACATTATTTGACCTGATGGCAGGGCGGCAAGAAGATGCCGCGCAAACATCATCAGGAGACACCATGCGTTTCACCCGCATCCTCGCGGCCGCTGTGATCGGCTTCGCCTCACTGGGCGCCGCCGCCCAGACCTATCCGGCACGCCTGGTACGCGTGATCATTCCGTTCCCTCCTGGCGGCACGCTCGATACCCTCGGGCGCGCACTTGTGCAGAGACTTTCCGAACAGACGGGACAGCCCTTCATGGTGGAGAACAAGCCGGGCGGCAACGGCATCATCGGCGCCGGTGTGGTGGCCAAGGCGCAGGCCGACGGCTACACGCTGCTGTTCAACGCATCCACCTTCGTCACGGCGCCGATGACCATGAAGTCGACGCCATATTCGGTGACGCGGGACTTCACGCCTATCGCGCTGGTGGCGAAGGCGCCGCTGTCCGTGGCGATCAACAAGGACCTGCCGATCACGGACATCAAGTCGCTTCAGGCCTACGCGAAGAGCAATCCAGGCAACCTGACCTTCGCGGTAGGCTCCATCGGCTCTGCGGGGCACCTGGCCACGGAGCTGCTCAAGCGCAGTGCCGGCGTCGACTACATGGTGGTGGCGTACAAGGGTACGGCGCCGGCGTTCCAGGACCTGATGGGCGGCCAGATCACCGGTTTCATCGACCCTATCCTTGGATCCCTGCAATACCATCGCAGCGGCATGCTGCGCGTGGTGGCGGTGACCTCCGACAAGCGCACCCCCAACCTGCCGGAAGTCCCCACCGTCGCCGAGAGTGTGCCCGGCTACGAGTTCTACAGCTGGTACGGGCTGTGGGCGCCCGCAAAGACGCCGGCCGACATCGTGCAGCGCCTGAACGCGGAGACCAACAAGGCGATCGCGGCAGATCTGCGCGAGAAGTTCAGTTCACAGGGCCTGGTGTTCCAGACCGGCTCGGCCGAGGATTTCGCGAAGTTCCAGGAAGCGGACATGGCCAAGTCGCAGAAGATCATCACGGAAGGCCAGATCCGTGTCGAATGACTCCCGGCGCGCCGTTGTCACCGGCAGCAGTTCCGGCATCGGCCTGGCGATCTGCGAAGCCTTGCTGGCCCACGGCTGGCAGGTGACAGGCCTTGATCTCGCGCCGGCGCGCATCGTCCACCCGGCGTTCGAGTCGGTGACCGTCGACCTCTGTGATCCCGCTCAGTGCGATGCGGCGGCGCAGCGCGCAGGCGAAGCGCAAGCGCTGGTGCATGCGGCCGGCGTATTGCGCGTCGGGCCGGTTGGCGAACTCGACGGCGAGGCCAGCGAACGCATGTGGCGGCTGCACGTGGATGCGGCTACGCGGCTGGCCAACCGCGTGTTGCCGCCCATGACGCGTGCGCGATCCGGTCGTGTCGTGCTGGTGGGTAGCCGCGTCGCCCGGGGCGCCGCGGGTCGCAGTCAGTACGCCGCCACCAAGGCGGCGCTTGTGGCACTGGCGCGCAGCTGGGCGGCGGAGGTGGCGCCCGCCGGCGTCACGGTCAACGTGGTGTCGCCTGCCGCAACCGATACGCAGATGCTTCAGGATCCCGCGCGCCAGTCGGTGCCGCCACGCGCCACGCCGATGGGGCGACTGATCCAGCCCCAGGAAGTTGCCGCGCTGGTCGCTTTCCTGCTATCGCCGTCCGCCGGGGCCATCACGGGGCAGGAGATCCAGGTTTGCGGTGGTGCGTCGCTGGGGTCATGAAAGATGAACTCGCAAACGATCGGATTGGTTGGACTTGGCCTGGTCGGACAAGCCATTGCACAGAGGTTGCGCGCGGGCGGCGTGGGCGTTGTTGGCTACGACCTTCGGACTGAAGCCGCCGAAGCGTTCCGGACGCAAGGCGGCGAATCAGTGGGTTCACTCGCCCAGCTCGGAGAGCAACTGAATACTGTGCTGCTCGCGGTGTTTGACACGCAGGGCGTTCTTGACGTGGTGGAGGGCGAGAGGGGGCTGCTTTCGGGGGATCACCGCGTGGAGCGCATCGTCGATTGCTCAACCGGCTCACCGGATGAACTCCAGCGCTTGTCGCGCCGTCTGCGTCTGCGCGGCATAGACTTTGTCGAGGCGCCACTGTCCGGCTCAAGCCAGCAGATTGCCACCGGAGAAGCGGTGGCGCTGGTCGGAGCAGAAGAGGCTGCATGGCAGGGCGTGCAATGTCTGCTCACTTTGATCGCTGCTCAGTGCATTCACGTCGGCGCGCCCGGTATGGGCGCCAAGGCGAAACTTGCGACCAATTTGGTCCTCGGTCTCAACCGCGCGGTGTTCGCGGAAGGCCTCGCATTCGCCGAGAGCCTGGGCATCGAGCCGCAGTGTTTTCTCGACCTGGTGCTCAGCACGCCGGCGCACTCGCATGCGGCGCAGGTGAAGGGGCCGTTGATGGTGTCCGGCGACTTCGCGCCGCGTTCGCGCATCCGGCAACACCAAAAAGATGTGGGACTGATGCTGGAGGCGGCGAGGAATGCCGGGCTGGACTTGCCTTTTTCTCGCGTGCATGCGTCCCTGCTCGCCGAAGCCGTAGGAGAGGGCCACGGCGATCTGGACAACGCGGCGATCGCGCTGCAGTTTCGAGGACGGAAGCTATAGCTAGCGCGCCACGGTGAGGGGTCTGCGTCTCGAACTCGCAAGCGCTTCAAACGTACGCTTTCCTTGAAACTCCAGAATGCTTAGAGAAGTAGGCCAAGCGTGATCTCACAGGCGACGGTCACGTCGTTGCTGTAGAGCGGCGCCTTGTCGTACTTTTCAGCCACTGACCATTTCCCCCAATTTCAACGCTCGCTTCCGAAACTCGGCCGCGAGTTCTTTGTTTCTACCGACGCCGTCTAGCATGTCTAGGTACATCACGAATCGACTTGCAAAGTGCGAGCCCACTCGTCCTGGATGCGTGTCGCCGAACATCAGCGATGCGCCAGTCCGCTCGATAAAGGTCACGTTCGAGCCCTTGTCCGCCTGCTCGAGCTTCAAGTCGGCTGCCCATTGCTTGCTGACGCCGCCCGGCGGCACGATGATGGCCACGCGGTCAATGGCTGTCAGATGAGGAACGACCGAATTAGCCGCACCGGCGCCAGTCATCAGCCAGCCGTCGCGCCCAGCGAGCCGTTCAAGCATGTAGTCGACAATTCCACCGGAGCCCACAGCATAGGCATACCAACGAGTTCGCTTTTCCTTGAGCGACCTTTGTTTCCAGACCTGAGCCCAGGCGTCGAGCAGCAGTTCCGGCCGACTGAGCCTGCGCCTCAGAGTTGGTCCAGAACCCGTGACGTCAACCCAATCTTGCCGTTCGAGCTCCTGCATAGTTGTCGACACCGTAAATGGCGATGTGGCTGCGATGTCCGCGAGCTCAGCGCCCGACACCCACGTCTCATCACCCTCGGGTCGCCAGTGCTCGAGCAGCGCATGAACGACCTGCTCGCGCGCGCCACTGAACACGCTTCGAATTTTCCGTTCCTCGACAGGCTCTTTGCTCTCCCGCTGGATGTCGATGTGCCTCAGTCCATGCCTGTAGTAGAGCGTTCCCGAGGTCACCTCGTAGAAGTTGATGTGCCGATCACGCAGCAGCTTTTGGGTACCAATGCTCAAATAGGTCGCGACCACAATTGGCACTTCGTCGGCTCCGGCCAGGTACCTGGCACGCGCGGCGAACCTCTCCATCAGTCTTTGAGCATCGCGTGGATAGATGCTGTCGAAGGCCTCAATGGCCAGCGCCGTGGACTTCTTTTCGTCTCCGAGGCGCGCATGCACTCGGAAGTCGAGCCTTAGTCGCCTTCCCTCAGAATCAAACGGCGTTTCCTCCGTGCAGTCCACATTCCGCAGTCCTGCGACTTGGTCGAGTGCGTCGAGAAACTGTTGGACGCGGGTGTCGGATACATTTGGCACAGATGCCACGTTAGCTGTACAGCAAATTTTCGTCAATCAGCTAAGCTATGAGAAATTCGAATATTTGCTGTACAGCAAATATTGCCTTTGAAGCAGATGTGGGCTGCGGGACTCGCTGGGACCGCCTGTCGCGGATGGCCCTGTCCGTAGCCCTCATCGTTATCAAATTAAGCGGTCGCTTCTGGTTGCTTGCAATTCGTTTCCTGCTTCAGCGTGTGTCGGATCCCGAGCACAAACAGATTCTTGCCGCTGCACGTGGCGGTCCACGACGACGTGTACATATTCAGCCTGTAATCCGAGACTGAGATGTCATTCGGGCTGCCGCCAGCGCCGGAGGACGCCGACTGCAACCTGGCCGTCGACGCGGCACAACCGGCAAGCAGCAGCCCGAGCATGAGGCACACGCCTGGCCAAGTCTTCATGGTCCCTTCGGCCGGCAAAAAGCGCGAGGCGCAACATGCCATAGGCGTGTCTCCTTGGGGTCATTCGGCCGGGTCATCAAGTTTGACTAAAGCGCAGGAATTCGACTCTCCACTCAAGACCGCTACCCCCGAGCGCGCTGCAATCAAGCGATCCGAAAAGGACCCTGAACGGGCTCCCCCGGAGCCATAAGTAAATCCGCATAGCTCGTCGACGCAAACGGTATTTCTCCTCCAATCGGCTTGTGTCGATACTGGAAGCGCACCCAATGGCGACGCATTCCAACAAGGAGACAGGCATGACCATGAACCGCCGGCAGTTCGCCGGATTCCTCGGTGTTTCGGCGCTCACGCTAACGCCGGGTCTCTCGCTCGCCCAGGACAGGACCCTGCGCGTGCTGGTCGGCTATGCCGCTGGCGGAGCGGCGGACAACGTCGCGCGCATCGTCGGCGAAGGCATGCGCGATGCCGGGTACGTCACGATCGTGGAGAACAAGGCAGGCGCTGCCGGGCGTCTGGCCACCGAGGCCTTGGTGAGCGCTCCTGCGGATGGCGCCACGCTGCTGCTCACGCCCATGGGCAACCTGACGCTCTATCCCCACGTCTTCAAGGCGTTGCGCTACGACCCACTCAAGCAGTTCGCCGCCGTGGGCACGGCCTGCACGATGAGCTTTGCCTTGGCGGTGGGCGCCAACAGCCCGGCCAGGACATTGCAGGAATACATTGAGCTGGCACGCAAGGACCCCGCCTTTGCGGCCTACGGCACGCCGGGCGCCGGCACGGCCATGCACTTCATCGGCCAGTTGCTGGCCCGTAGCGCCAAGGTACCCTTGACCCACGTGGCATACAAGGGCGGCTCGGCCGCGGTGACCGATGCCATCGGCGGCACGCTGCCAGCGGTGATCACGACGCTGCCCAACCTGCTGCCCATGCATCGCAGCGGCAAGCTGCGCATCTTGGCCATTTCGGACGAAACGCCCCTGGCGGCCTTGCCCGGGGTACCGACCTTCAAGTCTCTGGGCTACCCGGACCTGGTGGTCAACGAGACTTTTGCGTACTTTGCTCGCGCCGGCACGCCGCCGCCAATGGTTGCGCAACTGAACGAGAGCATCTCGCAAGCGGTGAAATCGCAGAAGGTGGCCGCCCTCCTGCAGAAGCAGGAGTACCTGCCGAAGGCCTCGACATCGGAGGCGCTCGACCGGCAACTGCGCGAGGAACACGCGCGCTGGGGCGCGGTCGTCAAGGCCGCGGGCTACACGCCCGAGGACTGATGCCAGGCCCACCCGTTGAATCCCGCAACCGATTGAGAAGACTCATGTCCCGTCGCAACGTCATCGTGATCATGTCCGACGAACATGATCCGCGCATCATGGGATGCGCAGGCCACCCCACCGCGAAGACCCCGAACCTCGATGCGCTGGCGGCGCGGGGCACGCGCTTCACGAATGCCTACACGCCCAGCCCCATCTGCGTGCCGGCGCGCGCTGCCTTTGCGACGGGTCTGCGTGTGCACCAGACGCACCACTGGGACAACGCGATGCCCTATGTCGGTGATCCGCGCGGCTGGGGCCATGTACTGCAGCGCGAGGGCATCCGGGTGGAGAGCATTGGCAAGCTCCACTACCGCGCCGAGGAAGACCCGGCGGGTTTCGACAAGGAGCACATCCCGATGCATGTGGTCGGTGGGCACGGCATGGTGTGGGCCTCGATCCGCGACCCCTATGTGTCAAGCCCCTCGGACAAGCGCATGCTGGGCGAGCGAATCGGTGCCGGCGAATCGCCCTATACCGCCTATG
>JAFECZ010000199.1 GCA_018241905.1 Pseudomonadota bacterium | reverse complement strand
GTACGGCATCACCGAGACCACGGTGCACGTGACCTACCGGCCGCTCACCGCGCGTGACGCCGACAAGATCGGCACCAGCCCCATCGGCGAGCGCATCCCCGACCTGGCGATCCACGTGCTGGACGCGCACCGCCAGCCGGTGCCCATTGGCGTGGTGGGCGAGCTCTTCGTGGGCGGTGCCGGCGTGGCGCGCGGCTACCTCAACCGGCCCGAGCTGAATGCCGAGCGATTCATTCCCGACCCCTTCTGCGGCCAGCCCGGCGCGCGGCTGTACAAGACCGGCGACCTGGGCCGCTACCTGAACGACGGCAGCCTCGAATACCTCGGCCGCAACGACTTCCAGGTGAAGGTGCGCGGATTCCGCATCGAGCTGGGCGAGATCGAGGCGCGCCTTGCCGCTTGCGCCGGCGTGCGCGAGGCCGCGGTGATCGCGCGCGAGGACGTGCCCGGCGACATGCGCCTGGTGGGCTATGTCAGCGCGCGCAGCGGCGCCGAGCTTTCGCCGGCAGAACTTCGCAAGACCCTGGGCACCCAGCTGCCCGACTACATGGTGCCGGCGGCTGTCGTCGTGCTGCCTGCGCTGCCCTTGAACAGCAGCGGCAAGCTCGACAGCAAGGCGCTGCCCGCACCCGAGTTGCAAGACATCCTGGCCGGCGCCGGCCCGCGCGTTCGCGTGGAGCCCGCCAACGACCTGGAGCGCCAGGTGCTGCAGCACATGGAGCAGGCGCTGAGCCTGCCCGGCCTGAGCATGGAGGACGACTTCTTCGCGCTCGGCGGCCACTCGCTGCTGGCGGCGCGCCTGGTGGCAGCCCTCGGCCGGTCCCTGGAGATGAAGCTGCCGCTGGCCATGCTCTTCCAGGCGCCCACGCCGGCGCGTCTGGCACGCGCCATCGAGCAGACCCGCGCCCAGGGCCAGGTTCGTGCGCACGCGAGCATCGCCCACCGCGCCGACCAGCGCAGCGCGCCGCTCACGCCGATGCAGGAGCGCATCCGCTTCATCGAGGAGCTGCATCCCAACCGCCCCATCTACAACGCGCCCTCGGGCCATCGCCTGTTCGGCCCGCTGAACCTGGAGGTCTTCGAGGCCGCGCTGCACGAGATGGTGCGGCGCCAGCCGTCGCTGCGCACGGTCATGGGCATGGACCCGGAAAGCGGCGCACCAGCCGCCGTCGTGCAGGACAGCGTGGACTTCAGCCTGCCGGTGGAAGACCTGCGCGGCATTCCCGAGGCGCAGCGCGATACCGAGCTTCGCGCGCGGCTGCAGGCGCTGGCCGATGCGCCCATCGACATCCATCGCGGGCCGCTGTGGCGCATGGGGCTGTTCCGCGTGGGCGACGAGGAGCATGCCCTGGGCTTCGTGCCGCACCACCTGATCTGGGACGGCTGGTCCTTCGACATCTTCCAGTCCGACCTGGCCGCCATCTACGGCGCCTTCTCGCAGGGCAAGCCCAACCCGCTGCCCGAACTGGCGATCACGCACGGCGACTACGCCAGCTGGTATGTGAACTGGCTCGAACAACCTGATGCGAAGGCGCAGCTGGCCTACTGGAAGGAGCGCTTTGCCCGCGTGCCGCCCTCGCCCGCAGCACGCACCGACATGCCGCGCGGCGTCGGCCAGACCGGCCATGGCCGCAGCTGCTTCCTGCAGATCGACCGCGCCACCACCAACCGGCTGCACGAAGTGGCGCGACGGCACGACGTGACGCTCAACATGCTCAGCCTGGGCGTGCTTGCGCTGATGATGGGCAGCGTGATCGGCACCCCTTCGATCGTGGTGGCGACACCGGTGCGCGGGCGCGAGCTGCCCGAGCTCGAGACTGTCATGGGCTTCTTCAACAACCTGGTGCCCATGCCGCTGGCGCTGGACGGCACGCAGCCCCTGGGGGACTACCTGCAGGAGGTCAAGCGCGAGCTGGTGGCGTCGATGGACCACCAGCAGATTCCCTTCGAGCACCTGGCCACCGAGCCCGAGTTCGCGCGGCGCACCCAGGGCGGCACCTTCTACCAGGTGCTGTTCTCATTCCAGGACGCGCGCGAGAGGCCGTTGTCCATCGGCGCGCTGCGCCACGAGCAACTGCACATCCCGCAGCGCGGCGCCACCGACGACCTGGGCCTGTGGCTGATGGAGAAGGAGCACGGCCTGGCCGGCGCCATCACCTTCAACGCGGACATCTACGACGTCGAGACCGGCGAGACCTTCCGCGAACGCTACCTCGAGCTGCTCCAGCGCGTGATCGACATGCCCGAGTCCACGCTCGCGGCATTGGCCGAGCCGGGCGATTCGAACGCGGCCAGGCTACTGTCGCGCCTCGCTGCAACGCCGCAAGAGGAAGCCGCCCCCGCCGAGGCGCGCGGCGCCCCCACCATGCTGCTGATGCCCGAGCAGGCGCAGCTGGCCCAGGTGTGGGCCAGCGTGCTGGGCATGGACGTCAACGACATCCATCCGACCGACACCTTCTTCGATCTCGGCGGCGATTCGCTGCTGGCCATGCGCGCGGTGCGCCAGGCCGAGCAGGCGCTGGGTTATCGCGTGGAGGCGCGGCGCTACCTGTTCGAGAGCCTGGCGCAGCTGTCGGCCGGCGGACCGGCGATCACGGTGCGCGAATCCGAACTGATGTCGGCCGCCGCCCAGGAAGACGGGTCGCGGCGCGGACTGTTCGGCCGGGTGAAGGCGGCGCTGGGGCGCCGCTAGCATCGGGCATGGCAGAAGGAAGCACCGTGCCCCCCATCGCGCTGCCGCCGCGTGCCGGCTGTACCCTGTGGCTCATTGCGCTTGGCGGCGCGGCAACGAGCGGCGCGCATGCCGTGCTTGCGGCCGACGAGCGCGAACGTGCAGCGCGGTTCCGCTTCGACCGCGACCGCCACCGCTTCGTCATCGGGCGCGCCGCACTGCGCGAGCTGCTGGCCGCGCAGGTGGGCGAATCGGCCGCGGCACTGCGCTTCACGTACGGCGAACAGGGCAAGCCCGCGCTGGCACAGGCGCCGCACTGCCGCTTCAACCTGAGCCACAGCGGCGACTGGGGCCTGCTCGCGCTGGACCCGCTGGGCACTTGCGATGCGTTGGGTGTGGACATCGAGATCCTTCGCCCCATCCGTGACGCGGTGCCGCTGGCCGCCACCGTGCTGGACGCGGGCGACACGCAAGCGCTGGCCGCGCTCGCGCCGGCGGCAGTGCCGCGCGCCTTCTTCACCGCATGGACGCGCGGCGAGGCTTGCCTCAAGGCCATGGGCACGGGCTTTTCCGGCCCGAACCCGCCCGCCGTGGGGCTGGACCCGGCGGCGCGCCGCGTTCGGCTGGCACTGCCCGGCGCGGATGAACGGATGGCGTGGGTCGAGTCCTTCGACCTGCCCGAGGCCGGCGCCATCGGCTCGCTGGCGCTGGTACTGCCAGGCAAGGCGCAGTGCCGGGAATACGAACACGAGATGGCGGACGCCGCATGACCCCCTTCTTCTTCGGCCCGGCACAGCGCCGGTTGTTCGGCATGTACCACCCGCCGGCAGCGGGCCGCGCGAACGGCACCGCGGTCCTGCTGTGCTACCCCTTCGGGCAGGAGGCGATCCGCTCGCACCGCTTCTTCCGCCTCATGGCCGAACGGTTGTCGCGCCAGGGCGCTGCGGTGCTGCGCTTCGACTACCACGGCACGGGCGATGCTCCCGGCGACGACGAGGAAGGCGAGTTGGCCGGCTGGACCGGCGACGTGCGCGAAGCGCACCGGGAACTGCTGCGCGCCAGCGGCGCCATGCGGATCACGTGGTTCGGCGCGCGCCTTGGCGCAACGCTTGCTCTGGCCGCGGCCGCGCAGGCCACACCGCCCGTGCAGCGCCTGGTCCTGTGGGACCCGGTATTCGACGGGCCGGCCTACCTGGAGGCACTTCGGCACGCGCATGTGCACGAACTGGAAACGGGCTTCTGCATCCCCGATGCGGGCTGGCGCCGCGCGCTGGCCCGGGACGCCACGGCCTTCACGGATGAATGCCTGGGCTTTGCCATCTCGCCGCGGCTGCGCGAACAGGTGTCTGCGCTGCGCCCTGCTGCCCCGGAGCATCTGCCGACGCACCGGATCACGCTGATCGCAGGGCCCGGCGACGACGCGGCCCGCCAGTGGGCGCAGGCCAGCACGAGCCGTCACGCGGCGGCGCAGATCGCCTTGCGCTCGTTCGCGCACCCGCTGGAATGGACTTCCAATGCCGGAACCAACAACGAACTGGTGCCGGCCGAGGCACTGCAAACCATGATCGGAGAGATCCATGGCCAACCGTGAGACCGCACTGGCCTTCGGCCCGGAAGGCACCTTGATCGGCGTGCTCACCGAACCCGGGACGAGCCGCCCCGGCGCGGCCGGCGACGTTGCCTGCCTGCTGCTGAACGTGGGCATCAACCACCGCGTCGGCCCGCGGCGAATCAACGTCAAGGCAGCGCGGCAGCTGGCCGACGCCGGCATTGCCAGCCTGCGCTTCGACCTCTCGGGCGTCGGCGACAGCCGCGCCTCGGGCGGCAGCGAGAATTTCCGGGCGCAGGCGCTGGCGGACATGCGCGCGGCGCTCGACCAGCTGCAGTCCGCCACGGGGGCCACGCGCTTTCTCCTCTTCGGCATCTGCTCGGGCGCTGCCAACGCGCTCATCCTGGCACTGGGCGACACGCGGGTGATCGGCCTGGTCATGCTGGATGGCTACATCTTCCCGAGCAAGGGCGTACGCATCGAGCGCAAGCTGCGCCGCTGGGCGGCCTTTCCCTTCAACCCGGCCCTGCGAAGCAACTACGCCGGCTGGATGGACTGGGTCGCCTGGGCGCGCGCGCCGGGCGATGCGCAGGCGCGCGGCAAGGCGCTGGGGCGCCTGCTGGGCCGGGCATCGCCCACCAGCACCGAGGACACGGGCCTGTACCAGGCCAACGCCCCCGACTACGCCGCGCCGGATTTCGCGCGCGACATCAACGCCCTGGTCGCGCGCCATGTGGACGTGTACATGATGTACTCGGTCACCATCAACACGGTCGACCACGACCGCGACCTGATGCGCGATCTTCGCCGCGAGCCCTTCATGTCGAAGGTGCGCTACAAGTTCTGGCCCGAGGTCGACCACACCGTGACCTCCCTGGCGGCCCAGCGCGAGCTGCTCGGCGAAGTCTGCCGCTGGGCACAGGCCATCGTGCAGCCGCAGCAGGACGCTGCGCCCGCCCCGTTGCGCCGCGAAGCACCGCCGCTGCATGCCGGCGGCGCGGAGATGGCGGGCACCTCCGCCGCGCAGTAGCAGCCGGCAGCCGGCCCGGATCGCGAACCGGCTCAGTGCGCCGCTGCGCCCTGGGCCTGCGGCGCCTCGCCGGGCAACAGTTGCAGGGGCCCGCTGCCGCTGTAGCGGTCCAGCGCCAGGTAGATGGCCGGCGTGATGTAGAGCGTGATCACCTGCGAGAAGATCAGGCCGCCCACCACCGCCACGCCCAGCGGCTGGCGCAGCTCGGCACCCGCCCCCAGGCCCAGCGCCAGCGGCAGCGCACCGGTCAGCGCGGCCAGCGTGGTCATCAGGATGGGGCGGAAGCGAAGCCGGCAGGCTTCGCGGATGGCAGCAACCGGCGTCAGGTTCTGCTCGCGCTGCGCCGCCAGCGCGAAGTCGATCAGCATGATCGCGTTCTTCTTCACGATGCCGATGAGCAGCAGGATGCCGATGGTGGCAATCAGCGTCAGGTCGAAGCCGAACAGCTTGAGCGAGAGCAGCGCCCCCACCGCCGCCGACGGCAGGCCGGCCAGGATGGTGATGGGGTGGATGTAGCTCTCGTACAGCACGCCCAGCAGCACGTAGATGACCAGCACCGCAATGATCAGCAGCGCCGCCTGGCTGCCCTGCGAACTCTGGAACACCGCGGCATCGCCGCCATAGCTGGTGATGATGTCCGGCGGCATCTTCAGCTCGGCGGTGAAGCGGTCGATCTTGCCGGTGGCATCGCCCAGCGGCACGTCGGGCCCCAGGTTGAATGACACGGTCACCGCCTGCAGCTGGCCCTGGTGGTTGACCGCGGTCGGCCCCACGGTGCGGCTGACGGTGGAGAACGCCGACAGCGGCACCAATTGGCCGGCCTTGTTGCGCACCGACAGGCGGGCCATGTCGTCTTCGAACTGCCGGTCGCTGTCGGACGCGGCCAGGATCACCTGGTAGGTGTTGCTCGGACCGTAGATGCTGCCGATCTGCCTGTCGCCGTAGGCGTTGTAAAGGGCAGTGCGCAGGTCGCCGATGGCCACGCCCAGCACGCCGGCCTTGTCGCGGTCGATGTTCAGCGTGGCCTGCAGGCCGCGGTTCTGCGAGTCGCTGGTGACATCGCGGAAGGCCGGGTCGGCGCGCATGCGGTCCATGAGCTTGCCGGCCCATTCGTTGAGCGAGCCGGCGCTCACGCTCTGCAGCGTGTACTGGTAGCGCGCCTTGCTGGCGCGCCCGCCCAGGCGCAGGTTCTGCGTGGGCTGCATGTAGACCGCAATGCCTGCAATCTCGCGGAAGCGCTTGCGCAGCGACTCCTGCGTCTGCTGCATCGGGGCGCGCTCGCTGCGCGGCTTGAGCACCACGAACATGCGGCCGCTGTTCTGCGTGGCGGTGGGGCCGCCCACACCCACGAAGGAGCTTACGTCGCGCACGTTCGGATCTTCGCTGATGGCCTTGGCCACCCGCTCCTGCAGCGCCAGCATGGCGGGGAAGGAAACGTCCTCGGCCGCCTCGGTGGTGATCTGGATCTGGCCGATGTCCTCTTCCGGGAAGAAGCCCTTGGGCATGGCCACCGCCAGCCAACCCGTGACCACGAAGGTGCCCAGCGCCAGCAGCAACATCAGCGCACGGTGCTTGAGCGACCAGTCCAGCGTGCGCATGTAGCCTGCGTGAACCATCCGGTAGACGCGTTCGAAGGCGCGGCCCACGGCCGTGCCGGGCTCGGGGTGCGATTCCTCGTGGTCGGCGTGCGGATCCACGCCTTCGCGCGGCGTGTGCCGCAGCAGGCGGCTGGCCATCATGGGCACCAGCGTGAGCGACACGACGGCCGACACCAGCACCGCCAGCGCCACCACCACCGCGAACTCGTGGAACAAGAGGCCGATCACGCCCGGCATGAAGAAGATGGGAATGAACACCGCCACCAGCGAGATCGAGATCGAGATGATGGTGAAGCCCACCTCGCGCGCACCGCGCAGCGCGGCGGCCATGGGTTCCATGCCCTTCTCGACGTAGCGCATGATGTTCTCGAGCACCACGATGGCGTCGTCCACCACCAGCCCCACCGCCAGCGTGATGCCCAGCAGCGACACGTTGTCCAGGCTATAGCCGAAGGCGTAGAGCAGCGCCACCGCGCCCACCAGCGAGATCGGGATCGTCACCGCCGGAATGAGCGTGGCCACCAGCCGGTGCAGGAACAGGAAGATCACCAGCACCACCAGCGCGATGGTGCCCAGCAGGGTGAGCTGCACGTCGTGCACCGCCTCGCGGATGGACACCGAGCGGTCGTTCACCGGATGGATTTCCACCGACTGCGGCAACTGCGCCTGGAAGCGGGGAATGAGCGCGCGCACCGCGTCCACCACCTGCACCGTGTTGGCATTGGGCTGGCGCTGCACCGCCAGCGTGATGGAGCTCTGGCCGTTGTAGCTGCTGGCGGTCTTGACCGACTCGTAGCTGTCTTCCACCGTGGCCACTTCATCGAGCCGCACCGGCGCGCCGTTGCGCTGGCCGACGATGAGCTTCTTGAACTCGTCGGCCTTGAGCAGCTGCTGGTTGGCCTGGATGGTGAGCGTCTGGCGCGGGCCGTCGAGCACGCCCACCGGCGTGTTGGCGTTGGCCAGCCGAACCGCGTTGGCCAGTTCGTCCAGCGTGATGTTGCGCGCATTGAGCAGGTCGGCGTTGGCCTTGATGCGCACCGCGAAGCGCTTCTGCCCGAACACCAGCACCTGGGCCACGCCGTCGATCGTCGAGAGCGTGGGCGACACCAGGTTCTCGGCATAGTCGTTGAGCTGCGCCGGCGTCATCGATTCCGATGTCATCGCGATGAGCAGCACCGGCGCATCGGCCGGGTTCACCTTGCGGTACGAGGGCAGCTGCGTCAGCTCGGCCGGCAGCTGGCGCTGCGCGCGCAGCAGGGCGGCCTGCACGTCCACCGCGGCGGCGTCGATGTCGCGGCTGCTCACGAACTCCAGCGTGATCGAGGTGGCGCCCTGCGTGTTCACCGAACTGATGGTCGACAGGCCCGGGATCGTGGAGAACTGCTTTTCCAGCGGCAGCGCCACCGACGAAGCCATGGTGTCGGGGCTGGCGCCCGGCAGTTGCGCCGAGACGTTGATGACCGGCGTGTTGTAGCTGGGCAGCGCCGCCACCGGGATGCTGAGGTAGGCAAAGATGCCCATCACCACCACGGCGCACGAGAGCAGCACCGTCATCGCCGGACGGCGGATGCACAGCTCGGAGATGTTCATGCTCGGCTCCGCGCGGGCGGTGCGGCCTCAGGCGCCGCCGATGCCGCACCGGGCCCGGTGGGTCCGCGCGACGGCGCCGGGCCGCCCGGCGCTTGCGTGGGCTGCGCCGGCGCGTCGGTGCGCACCTTGCTGCCGGGCCGCACGTTCTGCTTGCCTTCGAGCACCACCTGCTCGCCTGCCTCCACGCCCTTGACCGCCACCTGGGTGCCGAAGGTGTAGAGCTGCTGCACCTTGCGGCGCGAGGCGGTGCGCTGTTCGTCCACCACGTAGACCGAGCTGCCTTCGGCCAGCAGCATGACCGAGGCGGCCGGAATCACGGTGGCGTCCTTCAGCGTGTTCACCGTCACGTGCGTCTCGACGAACTGGCCGGGCCACAGCGTCTGGTCGGCGTTGTCGAACACGGCCTTGGCGCGCACGGTGCCGATCTGCGGATCGACCGTGTTGTCGACGAAATCGAGCGTGCCCTGCACCGGCTTGCGTCCGGGCACGATGGCCTGCACCTGGGTGTGGCTGCGGGCGGCGGCCAGCAG
>JAFECZ010000198.1 GCA_018241905.1 Pseudomonadota bacterium | reverse complement strand
CTCTCGTCCGAGAACACCATGTTGTGGAAGCCGTCGTAGGCCTGCGTCAGTTCCGCAAACTTGCCCGAGCGCTCCCAGTCGAAGCTGCCGCTGTCCACCACGATGCCGCCAATCACGGTGCCGTGGCCCGACAGGAACTTGGTAGCCGAGTGGTAGACCAGGTCCGCGCCCCAGTCGAAGGGCTTGAGCAGGTAGGGTGTGGTGAAGGTGGAGTCCACCAGCAGCGGCACGCCCGCCTGATGGGCGATGTCGCTCACCGCGGCAATGTCCAGCACGTCCAGTCCGGGGTTGCCCACCGTCTCGCCGAACAGAAGCTTGGTGTTGGGACGGATGGCCGCGCGCCAGCCGTCCAGGTCGCCGGGCTTGACGAAAGTGGTGTCGATGCCGAAGCGCCGCATCGTGTAGTGCAGCAGGTTCTGCGAGCCGCCGTACAGCGCCGTGCTGGCCACGATGTGCGAGCCCGCGCCCATGAGGGTGGCCACCGACAGGTGCAGCGCCGCCTGCCCGCTGGCGGTGGTGATGGCGCCGATGCCGCCTTCCAGTGCCGACACCCGCTGCTCCAGCACCGCGTTGGTCGGGTTGCTGATGCGCGAGTACACATGGCCGGCGCGCTCCAGGTTGAACAGCGAGGCCGCATGGTCGCTGGATTCGAAGACGAAGGAGGTGCTCAGGTGGATCGGCACCGCCCGCGCCCCGGTGGCGGGGTCGGGGGCCGCGCCCGCGTGCAGCGCAAGCGTGTCGAAGCCGGGATCGGAATAGCCGGGCATGGGAGCCTTTCAGGAATCAGGAGGGGAAGCGTGAACGACCCGTTACGTCTGCAAGACAGCACGAGTGTCGTGGACGTGCCAACGGTGGGTCATTGTGTGTGATTTGTGGGCTATATTTGAATCGGTACTTAGCCCACAAGAGAGGAGCACCCCCCATGAAAGTCAGCGACATCCTCCGCCTGAAGGGCAATGCGCTCTTCACCATCACGCCCGATGAACCCCTGGCGGATGCCGTCAACATCATGGCCGACAAGGACATCGGCTCGCTGGTGGTGATGGAGCACGGCGACCTGGTGGGCATGCTCACCTTCCGCGAGGTGATCCTGGTCGTGGCCGGCAACGGCGGCTCGGTCGGAACCACGCAGGTGCGCAAGGCCATGGACGACCACCCGGTCACTTGCACGCTGGAAACCGACCTCGACGAAATCCGCCGCATCATGCTCGACCGGCACGCCCGCTACATGCCCGTGATGGACAAGCGCATGCTCATGGGCGTGGTGAGCTTCTACGACGTGGCCAAGGCCGTGGTGGACAGCCAGAATTTCGAGAACAAGATGCTCAAGGCCTACATCCGCGACTGGCCCGCGGAAGAAGAAGACGAAAAGAGCTGATCGAGCTCACGGCTGCCGCCCCGCCGGGTGAGGGGGCAGCCGCAGCGGCCCGTCATTCCTTGATGTTGGCCGCCTGGACGATCTTCTGGTTGCGCGCGTACTCGGTCCGCACGAACTTGCCCAGGTCTTCCGCCGAGCCGCTGCCCGGCACCGCGCCCTGCTCCTGCAGCTTGGCGCGGATCTCGGGGTCCTTCAGCACCGCATTCAGTTCCTCGTTGAGCCGCTTGACCACCGCCGGCGGCGTGGCCGCGGGCGCGAAGATGCCGGTCCAGCTCACCATCGAGTAATCCTTCAGGCCCGGCATTTCGCTGAAGGTCGGGACCTTGGGCAGGGCTTCCAGGCGCTTGTCGCCGGTCACGCCCAGGGCCTTGAGCCGGCCGCCGTTGATGTGCGGGATGGCGCTGGTGCTCACCAGCATGGCCAGGTCGACCTGGTTGCCGATCACGTCGCTGGCGATCTGCGCGCCACCGCGGTAGGGAATGTGGGTGACGAAGATGCCGCTCTTTTCCTTGAGCAGTTCCATCGCCAGCTGCAGCACGGTACCCACGCCGGAGGTGGCGTAGTTGTACTTGCCGGGCGAGGCCTTGGCGAGCTTGACCATGTCGCCGTAGTTCTGCACCGGCAGTCCGGGGCGCACCACCAGCACCATCGGTGCGGTGTTGAGCATGCCCACCGGGGCCAGGTCCTTGAGCGGGTCGAACTTGAAGGCGGGCGGGTTGATGAGCTTGCCGATGGCAATGACGCTGTCGGGCCCGGCCACCAGGGTGTAGCCGTCCGGCGCCGCATTCACCACCTTGCTCACGCCGATGACACCGCCCGCGCCGGCGACGTTCTCGATGACCACCGACTGCTTGAGCCGCTCGCCCAGCTTGGTCGCCACCAGGCGGGCGTTGAAGTCCACGCTGCCGCCGGCCGTGTAAGGCACCACCAGCGTGATCGGCTTGGTAGGCCAGGCGGCCTGGGCAAAGGCGATGCCGGGCAGGGTGGCGGCCAGCAAAGCGGCCAGGACGATGGGCTTCTTGATCGAGGGCATGGTGAGTTCCGGGGGAGTGGCAGATGTGTAGGGGGCGGAGTCAGAGCGCAAAGCGTGCGCGCAGAGCGTCGAACTCGGCGCTCCACTGCGCGCGCCAGTCGCGGCGCTGGCTCTCGTCGATCCAGGCGCCGTCCAGGCCGTTGAGCATGAAGCCGCGCAGGTCGTCGATGCCGAAGCCGAAGTCCCGCACCATCATGGCCCAGGCTTGCGTGGGCGTGACCTTGTGCAGCGTCGGATCGTCGGTGTTGGGGTGGATGCGCAGGCCCAGGCCCGGCATCTTGCGGATGGGATGGTCCAGCGCCCAGCGCTCGGGCGGCAGGGTGCGCAGGTAGTAGGAGTTGGTGGGCACCACGGTGAAGATCAGGCCGCGTTGCGCGCATTCGCGTGCGAACTCGGGCTGGTCGATCACCGTGTAGCCATGGTCGACGCGGTCCACCTGCAACATGTCGACGGCGGTGCGCACGTTGGTCCAGGGCATGCCGAACTCGCCGGCATGCGCGGTGGTCTTCAGGCCGCCTTCGCGCGCGCGGCGATAAGCCTCGGCGAACATCTCGGGCGGGCGGTCCACCTCGCGGTAGTCGATGCCGATGCCGATCACCTCGTCGGCGCGGTGGGCCAGCACCCAGTCCACCATTTCCACTGCCGCCTCGGGGCTGGCCTCGCGGTCGATGGCGGCAATCAGGCGCCCGGCAATGCCCAGGTCTTTCTGCGCATCGCGAATGGCGCGCACGATGGCATCTTGCGCCGCCGCGTAGGCAATGCCCGATTCGTGCACCGTGCCGGTCGGATTCCAGAAGAACTCGGCATGCCGCACGTTGTGGCTGGCGGCGTCCTGCAGGTATTCGTAGGTCAGCTGGTGCAGGTCGTCGGGGGTGCGCACCAGCTCGGCATCCAGCGCGCGCAGCACGCGCAGCACGCCCACCGGCTTCTCGCCGCGGGTGTAGAAGCCGGTGATCTCCTCGGCGGCCAGGGGCGAGCCGGCCCGGGCGTTCAGGGCTTCGAAGGTGGCCTGCCGCACGGTGCCGAACAGGTGGCAGTGCAGCTCCACCTTGGGAATGGCGCGCAGGAAGTCGTCGAGGGTCGTAGTGGCAGGCATGCTCAAAGTCTAGGCAGCGCCGGACTTCAAGAGAAGTTCTGAATTTCTATAATTTCATTCATTTAACTGATAACCGGCCGGCCCCGCCCACATGTCCGCCCAGCCCCTGCGTGCCCTGACTCTGCGCCAGCTCCAGTGCTTCTCGGTGCTGGTGGAGGAAGGGCACTTCGGCCGCGCGGCGCAGCGCCTTTCCATCACGCAGCCGGCACTGAGCAATGCCATCAAGCAGATGGAAAAGCTGCTGGGTGCCGAGCTGCTCTCGCGCACCACGCACAGCCTGGCCCTCACGCCGGTGGGGGCCGAGGTGCTGGCGCGTACCGACTTCCTGGTCAACACGGTGGACATGGCACTGCGCGACATCGAAAGCACTGTGCGGCGCGGCCGCGCCTTTGTGCGCATCGGTGTCATTCCTTCGGCCAGCGGCGCCGTTGCGGGCGCGGTGAACCAGTTCCTGAGCGATGGCGGACGCGAACTCGAGCTGGCCTGGCGGGACGCCCCGTCCACCACCTTGCTGGCCGAGGTACGCAGTGGCCAGCTCGACCTTGCGGTGGCCGCCATCACCGAGGCGCCCGGCGGCGGCCTGGCCAGCGTGGAGCTGTTCCGCGATCCGTTGATGCTGGTGCTGCGGCGCGACCATGCGCTGGCCGGTCAGCAGGAAGTGGGCTGGGAGGCGATAGGCAGCGAGCGCCTGGTGCTGTTCGAAAGCGGCAGCATGCCCGCGCTGGGCAACCCGGCGCGTGCCCAGTTCGCGCAGGGCGCAGAGCCCTACCGGGTGAGCTATTCCGAGACGCTGTATGCGCTGGTGCGCGGCGGCCTGGCGTTGGGGCTGATGCCGCGCCTGTACACTGCCTCGCTGCGCGATCCGCAACTGGTGGTGCTTCCCTTGGCCAAGCCTCGCATCGAGCGCCGGGTGGTGCTGGTGTATCCGGCCGGGCCCACGCGCAACGAGGTGGCGAGCGAGCTCATTGCCTTTCTCCGCAAGCGGCTGCCGCTGGCACCGGGCGTGCCGGCGAAGGATGCCGTCGGGAAGAAGAAGCCGGGCCGGCGCAGGGCGCCGCAATAGCCCGGCTTCATCGGGCGCTCAGAGCTGCACTTCGGCCCGGCCAATGCCGGGAAACTCTGCCGTCACGCGGTCGCCGGCCTGGGCCAGCGGCAGTCCGCACCAGGTGCCGGTGGTGACCACGGTGCCCGCGCGAACCACGGCGCCATCGCGGGTGGCGTGGCGCAGCCAGGCTGGCAGCACGAAGGCCGGGTCGTTGCACGAATGGGTGCCGACGAACTCCATGGTCGGCTGGGCGCCGATGTTCACGATGCAGCGCTGCACGGACCAGTCGCGCGGCGCGAAGGGCAGCCATTCGCCCAGCACCAGGGCGCCGTGAGATTGAAGGTCGGCCAGCTTGGACAGTGCGGGCGCATCCAGCGCTTCGGTCCAGTGCGAGTCGACCAGTTCGATGGACACGCACATGCCATCGACCAGGCGAGCGGCCCCGGCCACGTCGAGCGAGGCGGCGCGCTGCGCGTCCACGTCCTGGGAGATGCGCAGCGCCACTTCCGCCTCGATGCCGCGCAGATGAAATGGCCACTTGCGCGCATCGGCCGGGCTGGACCAGACGCCCTGCGGCGGCAGCGGCGCATGGGTGAGGGTGGCCTGGCGCGAAGGGCCGCCGGATTTCCAGTGGTGCGGCGCGGTGCCGGCCGGTACGCCGGCGAACCACCCGAGTGCCTGGCCCACGCCCGCCTGCACCGCGTAGGCGGCGTCGGCGTCGGGCAGCGGCGTGGCGGCGGCCGATGCGGTTTGTCCCAGGCGGCGCGCGGCCACCAGGCTGTTGACGGTGTCGTCGATGATGCTCATGTCCGAAAAATTCTCTCTCACTCGTTCAAATCAAAGCGCGGGCCAGCGGTGGCCCCACGGTGCGGCGGCCTCGTAGGCGGCGCCAAGGTCCAGCAGCAGGTCATCGCCCCCATAGGGTCCGATGAGTTGCAAGCCGATGGGCAGTCCCTCGCGGGACGGATCGGTGGGCACCGACAGCCCGGGAAGGCCGGCGGCGTTCACCCAGCCGGTGTAGGCGGCGTGGCCGCGCGGGCCCACCTCCTTGCCGTCGATGCGCGGCGGAAACGCCTCGTGCGCCGGCCAGGGCAGCGCGGCTGCCGAGGGCATGGCGATGACGTCGAAGCGCTCGAACATGGCCACCGAGTCGCGGCGCAGCTCGCGCACGCGCTCCATGATCTGCCACACCCGTGCGCCGGACACGCGGCGGCCGGCTTCGGCGCCTTCGCGGTACTTGGCGCTGGCCTGGGCTTCCCAGTCGGGGTGCTGCTCGAACATGGCGGCCAGGCCCACCTGACCGATCTCGGGCCAGGCCTGCATCAGGTAGCCGATATCCACCGGCAGCTCGCCTTCTTCCACCTGGTGGCCCAGCGCGGCAAGACGCTGCACGGCTGCGCGGCAGCTGGCTGCAATCTGCCGGTCCAGCGGGTTGGCATTGATGTGCTCGACATAGAGCACGCGCAGCGGCCCTTTGGCGGGCCGCATGCGCTGCTGCGCCGCCCATGCCGACAGCGAGGAGCGGTCGGCGGCGTCGGGCCCGCGCAGGAGGTCGAACAGCATGCGTACGTCGGCCACGGTGCGGCCCACCGGGCCGATGCAGTCGAAGTCCAGCAGCAAGCCCGGCAACTGGCGAACGCGCGGCCAGGCGCTGAGCGAGGGCTTGAGGCCCACCAGGCCCGTGTGCGAGGCCGGGCGGCGAATGGAGCCGCCGCCGTCCTGCGCAATGGCCAGCGGGCCCATGCCGGAGGCCACCGCCGCCACCGCGCCGCCGCTGGAGCCGCCCGGCGTGAGATCGGGCGCCCACGGGTTGCCGGTCACCCCGAACACCGGGTTGCCGGTGTAGCCGTCGTTGGCGAATTCGGGCACGTTGGTCTTGCCCAGGATGAGGGCGCCGGCTTCGCGCGCGCGCGCCGCGGCCAGCTCGTCGAAGCCGGGCTGGTGCGCCTTCAGCGCCGGCGTGCCGCAGGTGGTGGGCAGGCCGTCGAGGTAGAGGCTGTCTTTTACCGTGAGCGGAATGCCGTCGAGCATCGACAGCGGCGCGCCGCGCGCAAAGCGCTCGCCGGCGGCCTGCGCCTCGGCCAGCACCGCCTTGTCGCGGCGCGACACGATGGCATTGAGCCTGCCATTGACTGCATCGATGCGCGCCAGCACGTCGTAGGCGACGGCCAGCGGCGTCAGGCTGAGTTCGCGATAGCGGCGCGCCAGTTCGGTGGCCGGGAGTTTCCAGAGGGGTTCTTGCTCTTGCTGTGTCATATCGATTTACCTGGGGCAGCGAGACGGTGGTCGCGCCAATGCCGTCAGTCTTGCCAACTCAATTGTTGACATCATGGTCAACAATAATCGTCTCGGATTAAGTGTTAACACTATTGTCGACAAAAAATGACACCCCGGCAGAATGCGTGCGTGGGAGCGCTGTGAGCACGGCGCGTCCGCGCCTCGAACACGCCCAGCGTCTCCTGGCCCGCGGCATGCGCGGGCTCTCGATGGCATGCAGCCGCGACGAGCCGATGGATCCGGGGGCGATCCTCAGGCGCAGAAGAACAGGAGGCCTCAGGCGTCCTTGCGCGTGAACCGGCTCAGGTCGAGCGGCGCATCGTTGCCCAGCCACATCGCATGTGCGGTGTGGTCGGCGTAGTCGTCGCCGGTTTCACCGTGCACCAGCACGTCCAGGCCTGCGCGTTTCGATTCGAGCCAGCCGATGACGCGCTCGAAGCCTTCCGCGCCGAAGGCCATCTGAAAACTCCAGTGCGGATGCGGCCCCACCGGCTTTTCGTGAAAGCGCCCGACCGTTGCCGCGGGCGGCAGCTCGACCGTGGCCAGTTCTCGCAGGGCGCGGGCCTGCTCCACGGTGTCGGGGCCGAAATAGACATGCGCGTGGTAGCGCGGGTAGATGTTTTCTGGTCGGCGGGGCATGGGGGCGATTGTCGGGGTGCCGGCAATACCTGCCATGGATGGCGGGGCATGCAGAGGCTGGCCGATACGTGCATACTGTATATAAATACAGCATCAAGATGCCAGACGAAGCCTTCATTCCCCTGCACGCCATCAAGGGCCGCGGCGCGGCCTCGCGTCTGCCGCATCGCTTCGAAAGCGAGCAGCGCAACACCTACGACGACGGCTGGGGCACGCTGGACGAGTCGCAGGCCGAGCAGGCCGAAGCACCGCCCCTGCAGACCGAGGTGCGCTTCGAGGATGTGAAGTCGGTGCTGGGCGCCAACGACTCGCCCGACGTTCCCTTCGACCGCTCGCTCAACCCCTATCGCGGCTGCGAGCATGGCTGCATCTATTGTTTTGCCCGGCCCACGCACAGCTACCTCAACCTGTCGCCGGGGCTGGACTTCGAGACCAAGCTCATTGCCAAGCGCAACATCGTGCCGGTGCTGCGCCAGGAGCTGGGCCGCAAGAGCTATCGGCCCAGCCAGATCGCCATCGGCACCGCCACCGATTGCTACCAGCCCATCGAACGCGAGCTTCGGCTCACGCGATCGGTGATCGAGCTGCTGGGCGAATGCAGCCATCCCTTTGCGCTGGTCACCAAGTCCAGCGCGGTGGAGCGCGATCTGGACCTGATCGCGCCCATGGCGGCCCGGCGGCTGGCGGCGGTCTACGTCACCGTCACCACGCTCGACGGCGAGCTGGCGCGCAAGCTCGAGCCGCGCGCCGCCGCGCCGCACCGGCGGCTGCGCACCATTCGCGCGCTGGCCGAGGCGGGCGTGCCGGTGGGCGTGAGCGCATCGCCGCAGATTCCCTTCATCACCGAGGACCTGGAACAGGTGCTCGAAGCCGCGTGGGAAGCAGGCGCCCGCAGTGCCTTCTACAACGTGGTGCGCCTGCCCTGGGAGGTGGCGCCGCTGTTCAAGGGGTGGCTGCAGGTGCACTACCCGCAGCGCGCCGAGCGGGTCATGGCTCGCATCCACGACATGCGAGGCGGCAAGGACTACGACGCCGACTTCGCCACGCGCATGAAGGGCACCGGCCCCTGGTCCGCGCTGATCGCCCAGCGCTTCGAGAAGGCCACGCGCCGCATCGGCTTCAACCGCGAGCGCATCGCGATGGACCTCAGCGCGTTCCGACCACCTGGGATGCCGGGGCAGGGCAGCCTGTTCTAGGCGATGCGTTGTTGTTGTTGTAGTCGCTGGCGCACCAGTCGCCGCCCAGCGCCTTGGTCAGGAACACCGAAACCGCCAGCTGCTGGCCCCGCAGCTGCGCCGATTGCCGCTCGATGTTCAGCAGCGCCTGCTGCGCGGTGATCACATCCAGGAAGTTGGCGGCGCCGCCTTCGTAGCGCGCCGCCGACATCTCGAGCACGCGGCGCGCAGCCGCTACGGCGGTTTCCGATTGCGCGGTGGCACGGTCGAGCGCGGCCAGGCCGGTGATGCCGTCCTGCGCCTCCTGCATGGCCAGCAGCACCACGCGCCGGTAGTTGGCCACCGTGGCCTC
>JAFECZ010000197.1 GCA_018241905.1 Pseudomonadota bacterium | reverse complement strand
GAGGCGCGCAACTTCGACATCCGCAAGCAGCTGCTCGAATACGACGACGTGTCGAACGACCAGCGCAAGGTGATCTACCAGCAGCGCAACGACATCCTCGACGCCGAAAACCTGTCGGCGCAGATCGCCGCGCTGCGCGAAGGCTGCATGATCGACCTGGTGCGCCAGTTCGTGCCCGCCGAGTCGGTGGAAGAGCAGTGGGACCTGGACGGCCTGCAGCGCACCCTGTCCAACGATTGGGGCATCGAGCTTGCGCTCAAGCAGGAAGTGGAAGCCGCCGCCAGCGTCTCGGACGAAGATGTGGTCGAGAAGGTGGTGGCCGCGGCCAACGCCGCGTTCGACGCCAAGGTCGAGCTCATCGGCCAGGACAACTTCGTGCAGTTCGAGCGCATGGTTTTGCTGCAAAGCATCGACACCCACTGGCGCGAGCATCTGGCCTCGCTCGACTACCTGCGCCAGGGGATCCACCTGCGCGGTTACGCGCAAAAGCAGCCCAAGCAGGAATACAAGCGCGAAGCGTTCGAACTCTTCGGCCAACTGCTCGATTCGGTGAAGAACGAAGTTACCCGCCAGCTCATGACGGTACGCATCCAGTCCAGCGAGCAGTTCGACGAGGCGGCCCAGGCCATGGAAGAGCGCGGCGAAAGCTTCAGCAATGTGACATACACCGCGCCCACTGAAACCGGCGAGCCCGAAGTGCGCCTGGACGAAGAAAGCATCCGCCGCGCCGCCACCGGCGGCCTCTCGGCCGGCGCCATGGCCTTTGCGCGCGTCGGCCGCAACGACCCATGCCCCTGCGGCAGCGGCAAGAAGTACAAGCAGTGCCACGGGAAGCTGACCTGATTCGAGGAGATCAGCGCCCCGCACCAACCCACGCGCCCGCGCCAGCCGGATCTCCCGGCGACGCGGGCGTTTTTCTTTCACATCATCATCAGCGCACGTTCCCAGGAGTAAGACGATGCCCGTGAACCTTTCCGCCCCCGATCCGGCCGCCCTTTTCGCCGTGCCGGGCGTTCGTATCGGCGTAGCCGAAGCCGGCATCCGCAAGGCCAACCGCAAGGACCTCACCGTGGTGCTGGTCGACGATGGCGCTGCCGTCGGGGGCGTGTTCACCCAGAACCGCTTCTGCGCCGCACCGGTGCAGGTGTGCCGCGAGCACCTGCAGAAGAACTTCGGCATTCGCGCGATGCTCATCAACACCGGCAACGCGAATGCCGGCACCGGCGAAGACGGCCTGACGCGCACGCGCGCCACCTGCATCGCGCTGGCACGCAAGCTGGAAATTGCACCCGAGCAGGTGCTGCCGTTCTCCACCGGCGTGATCATGGAGCCGCTGCCCATCGATCGCATCGAAGCCGGCCTGCCCGCCGCGCTGGCCGATGCCAAGCCCGACAACTGGGCGCGCGCGGCCGAAGGCATCATGACCACCGACACGATCCCCAAGGCGTTCAGCGCCCAGGTGAAGATCGGCGGCGCCACCGTGACCATCAGCGGCATCAGCAAGGGCGCCGGCATGATCCGCCCCAACATGGCGACCATGCTGGGCTTCATGGCGACCGACGCGCGCATCGATGCCGCACTGGTCCAGCCGCTGGCCAGGCAGCTGGCCGACGCATCGTTCAACCGCGTCACCATCGACGGCGACACCTCGACCAACGATTCCTTCGTGGTCATCGCGACGCAGAAGGCGGCCAACCCCGTCATCACCTCGCTCGAATCGGCCGATGGGCAGGCGCTGCTCAAGGCCATGCAGGACGTGGCCCGCCAGCTGGCCCAGGCCATCGTGCGCGACGGCGAAGGCGCGACCAAGTTCATCACGGTTCGCGTGGAAGGTGGCCGCACCGGCGCCGAGTGCCGGCAGGTGGCCTACGCCATTGCGCACTCGCCCCTGGTCAAGACGGCCTTCTTCGCCAGCGACCCGAACCTGGGCCGCATCCTGGCAGCCGTGGGCTATGCCGGCATCGAAGACCTCGACCAGACGGGCATCGACCTTTATCTGGACGACGTGCACGTGGCCGTCAAGGGCGGCCGCAATCCTGATTACAAGGAAGAGGACGGCCAGCGCGTGATGAAGAAGAGCGAGATCACGGTGCGCGTGGCGCTCGGCCGGGGCGAGGCCGCCGACACGGTCTGGACCTGCGACCTGAGCCACGACTACGTGTCGATCAACGCCGACTACAGAAGTTGACCCACCCCCGAATCTTGCTCACTTCGTGTAGCCGCCGCCCCCTCGAGGGGGCGCATCCGGCGGCCCGGCGAAGCCGGTTCCGCGGATGCTCCAGAACATGCACAGTCGCGAAAGTCTCGGTTGAGGCTTCGGTAAGAGAACCTGAATGAACGAGAAATTCGAACACCTGATCGAACGGGCCGAGCAGCTGATCTCCCGCATCGAATCCATCCTGCCGCAGCCGCTGGCGGCGCCGGCCGATTGGAACGCGTCCATCGCGTGGCGCTACCGCCGCCGCAGCTCGGGCCACGGCACGCTCGAGCCGGTGCGCCACGTGGCGACCATGGCACTGGACGATCTCAAGGAGATCGATCAGCAGAAGGAGAAGATCGAGCGCAACACCCGGCAGTTCGTCCAGGGCAAGCCGGCCAACAACGTGCTGTTGACTGGGGCACGCGGTACGGGCAAGTCCTCGCTGATCCGCGCCTGCCTGCATGCCTATGCGCCGCAGGGCCTGCGCCTGATCGAGGTGGACAAGGCCGAGCTGGTGGACCTGCCCGACATCATCGAGGTGGTGTCGCAGCGCCCCGAGAAGTTCATCGTCTTCAGCGACGACCTGAGCTTCGATGAGGGCGAAGCCGGCTACAAGGCGCTCAAGTCGATCCTGGATGGTTCGGTGGCCGCCTCCACGCCCAACGTTCTGATCTACGCCACCAGCAATCGGCGACATCTGCTGCCCGAGTACATGAAGGAGAACCTCAGCTACACCCACACGGACGACGGCGAAGTGCATCCGGGCGAGGTGATCGAGGAGAAGATCTCGCTGTCGGAGCGCTTCGGCCTGTGGGTGAGCTTCTATCCCTTCACCCAGGCCGAGTACCTGGCCATCGTTGCGCAGTGGTTGTCGCACTTCGACGTCAGCGCCCAGGACATCGAGGCCGCCCGGCCCGAGGCGCTGGTGTGGGCGCTGGAGCGCGGTTCGCGCAGCGGCCGCGTTGCGTTTCAGTTTGCGCGCGACTATGCGGGGCGAGCGGCGTCATGAGCGAGCCGCGCAAGCACACCGAGGTGGCGGTCGGCATCCTCATCCGCGCCGACGGCGCCTTGCTGCTGTCCACCCGCCCGGAAGGCAAGCCCTACGCGGGCTACTGGGAGTTTCCGGGCGGCAAGATCGAGGCCGGCGAGACGGTCGAAGAGGCGCTGCGGCGCGAGTTGCACGAAGAGCTGGGCATCACCATCGGCGCAGCCCAGGTCTGGAAGATCACCGAGCACGACTACCCGCATGCCCTGGTGCGCCTGCACTGGTGCAAGGTCCATGCGTGGAGCGGCGAATTCGAGATGCGAGAAGGCCAGGCGATGTGCTGGCAGCAGCTGCCGCTGGAGGTGAGCCCGGTGCTGCCCGGCGCCATGCCGGTGCTCGAATGGATGGCCCAGGAGCGAGGCAGGGCCGCCTGATCGCTGCGCGCCAGGCTGGCGCCGGCCTATTGCAGGCGCGGGTCGCCGAAGGGCTCGTCGTCCGGCGGCGCTTCGGCCGGCAACGTGAATTCCTCGCTGGCCCACGCGCCCAGGTCGATGCCTTTGCAGCGCGCACTGCAGAAAGGCCTGTAGGGGTTGCGGGTTGCGTAGACGCTGTCCTGCCCGCAGGCGGGACACTTCACGATGCGCGCGGCAAAGCTGCTCTCGTCGGTGTTCATGGCTTGCTCGCGGATCAGGCGCACAGCGTCAGTTCGAAGGGGGCTTCTTCGGTGCTCTGGTGCAGGCGGTCGTCCGACTCGTGGCGCATCAGGCGCACCGACACCATGAGGCGGTTGCCGCTGATTTCCGGGATGAGCCCCAGGGCCGGGTCGATGCGCAGGCGCAGCAGCTGGAAGCTGCGCCCTTGCGGCAGCGTCTGCTGGTAGGCGCCGTTGGTGGCGATGACCTTGTAGGGCACGTCGGCATCGCGCAGGAGCTTGAGCAGCAGGTATACCGCCTCGGCCATGGGCGCGAGCGTGCTCGCCCACTTCTCGACGTCGGCCCGGCGCGCCGCGGCCGGCCGGTGCTGCCATGCGTAGTAGGCCGGCAGGTCGAACTCGCAGGTGCCGCCAGGAATGTTGGCGCGGCTGCGGATGCTCATCAGCCACTCGCTCTCGGTCAGCGTCTGCCCGGCCTTGCCATGGATGGCGTTGAGCGTGTTGAAGTTGCGCTCCAGCTGCCCGATGACCTGCTCCAGCATCTTTTCCGAGATCGCGGGATTGCCGCGGTAGCTCGCAAAGATGGTCTTGTGCTTTTCAAGATCGCGAAGGATGTCGGACTTGAGGTCGGCGCGCGCGGTCACATCCATGATCTCGAAGATCGTGACCAGCGCGTAGTGGTGCGACAGCGGAGATTCCGCAGGCACCAGCTCGCCCAGGCGGCGGAAAAGGTGCTCCAGACGAAGGTAGGTCCGGATGCGCTCGTTGAAGGGGTACTCGTAAAGGATCACGCGGCTCGGTTTCCAGTCGAGGTCATCATAGTTCACAGTGACGCGGCGCTGGCATTTCCGGCCCACTGGCGCCACAAGGCGCGCACCTCGTCTTCGAGTTGCGCAAGCGTCAGATTCTCGTTGCAAATCACCGCATCGGCAGCCGCGCGGCGCAATGGCCTGCTGGCCTGCTGGGCGATGACCGCCTGAACGGCCTCGGGCGTCCAGCCCGAACGCGCCACGACTCGTTGCAATTGAATCTCTTCGCTTGCATCGACCACAAGCACCCGCTCGACGATGGCGCGCCAGCGCCTGGACTCCACCAGCAGCGGTACGTCGAACACGATCAAGGCGCCGGTGGCGGCTTGCGCCTGCCGCTCGCATTCCTGGCCGATCAGGGGGTGCAGGATGGATTCGAGCTTGCGCTTGACCTCCGGATGACCGAAGGCCAGCGCGCGCATGCGCGCGCGGTCGAGGCCGCCATCGGCCGCCACCAGTTCGGGGCCGAAGGCTGCAGCAATGGCCGGCATGGCGCCGCCGCCCGGGCTGGCCAGTGCGCGCGCAATACCGTCGGTGTCGACCAGGCTGGCGCCTTGTGCGACCAGCATGGCTGCCACCGTGCTCTTGCCGCTGCCGATGCCACCGGTCAGGCCGACACGTCGCATGGGAGAAATCTCAGAGCGCCAGCGCGCCCAGGGGGAAGGCAAATGGAATCCATTGCCGCACAGTATCGGGCCCCAGCGCCAGGCACACGAGGCCCGCGCCGGCCAGGAAGGGGCCGAACGCGATGGGAATGTTCTTGTTGGCCAGCCTGCCGGCCACCAGCATGATCGACCCGAGCACTGCGCCCACCAGCGAAGACACCAGCACGATGGCAATCAGGTAGTCCGCGCCCAGCCAGGCCCCCAGGGCTGCCAGCAGCTTGAAGTCGCCGTAGCCCATGCCTTCCTTGCCCGTTGCGAGCCGGTAGGCGTGATAGATGAGCCACAGGCCCAGGTAGCCGAACACCGCGCCCCACACCGCCGATTTCAAGGGCACGCCGGTGAGTCCGGCCGCGGCGCCGATGAGCCCCAGCCACAGCAGCACGTAGTTGATCGAATCGGGCAGGTACTGCGTGTCCAGGTCGATGAGGAACTGGCAGATGAGCAGGGAGGCAAAGGCCGCCCACAGCGCGCCCGTCAGGCTCAGGCCGAAGCGCCACGCACACAGCGCAAAGAGGGCGCCGGTGACCAGTTCCACGAGGGGGTAGCGCACACTGATGGCCGCCTTGCACGACGCGCAGCGGCCGCGCAGGAACAGGTAGCTCAGTACCGGAACGTTCTGGTAGAAGCGGATCGGCGCGCCGCAGTGGCCACAGCGTGATGCGGGGCGCGACAGGTTGAAGGGCGGCAGCGCGTCCAGTGTTTTCGCCGCCTCGTCGGCGGCGGCTTCCAGCGCCGGCGGGGTGTCGGTCTTTGGGCCGAACACCAGGCTCCAGAGCGAGGGGATTCCGTCGACCTTCGCCAGGTTGCCCACAGCGTCGTTCAGCCACTGCCGGTACATCATGACCGGCGTGCGGTAGACCACCACGTTCAGAAAGCTGCCCACGAGCAAGCCCAGGACGCCGGCCAGTGCGGCGTCGAACCCTTGCGAAACAAACATCAGACGACCTGGCCGAGCTTGAAGATGGGCAGGTACATCGACACCACGATGCCGCCGATGATCACGCCCAGGAACACGATGATGATCGGCTCCATCAGGCTGGACAGGCCCGCCACCATGTCATCGACTTCCTGCTCGTAGAACTCGGCCGCCTTGCCCAGCATGTGGTCGATGGAGCCGGATTCCTCGCCGATGGCCGTCATCTGCAGCACCATCGAGGGGAAGATGTTGGCGTTGGTCATGGCGCTCGTCAGGCTGGTGCCGGTCGAGACTTCCTGCTGGATCTTGGTGGTGGCCTGCGCGTAGACCGAGTTGCCCGAGGCGCCGCCCACGGAGTCGAGTGCCTCGACCAGCGGCACGCCGGCCGCGAACATGGTCGACAGGGTGCGCGTCCAGCGCGCGATGCAAGACTTTTCCACCAGTTCGCCGAAGATCGGCAGCTTCAGCAGCAACCGGTCCATGAACTGCTGCACCCGCTCGTTGCGCTTCCAGGCCTGGAAGAAGAAGTACAGGCCGCCGCCCACCACGCCGAAGATCAGCCACCAGTAGGAGACGAAGAACTCGCTCATGCCCATCACGAACAGCGTGGGGGCCGGCAGGTCGGCGCCGAAGGAGGTGAACACCTGCTTGAACGCCGGGATCACGAAGATCATGATGATCGCCACCACCACGAAAGCCACCACGATCACCGACGTGGGGTACATCAGGGCCGACTTGATCTTGGACTTGATCGCCTCGGTCTTCTCCATGTAGGTGGCCAGGCGGTCGAGCAGGTCTTCCAGGATGCCGGCCGCTTCGCCGGCTTCGACCAGGTTGCAATAGAGGCTGTCGAAGTACTTCGGGAACTTGCGGAAGGCCGAGGACAGCGAGGTGCCGGTCTCGACGTCGGAACGGATGTCGTTGAGCAGCTTGGAGACGCTCGGGTTGGTGTTGCCCCGGCCCACGATGTCGAAGGCCTGCAGAAGCGGCACGCCGGCCTTCATCATGGTGGCCAGCTGGCGCGTGAAGATGGCGATGTCCTTGGGCTTGATCGCCTTGCCCGAGCTCATCTTCTTCTTCTTGATCTTGGTCGTCAGCACGCCCTGGCGGCGCAGCGACGCCATGACCTGGTTCTCGCCGGCGGCCCGAACCTCGCCGCGAACGACCTTGCCGTTGCGGTCCTTGCCTTCCCATTCGAAGACGAATTCCTTGTGCGATGAGCGGGACGATGCTGCGGTGGCCATCAGTTCTTCTCCGGTGCGCCGTGTTATTCGTTGGTGACTGCCACCACTTCTTCAAGCGATGTCAGCCCCTGCATGACTTTCTGGAGGCCCGACTGGCGCAAGGTGCGCACGCCTTCGGCCTCGGCCTGTTTGGCGATGTCGAGCGCACTGCCGTCACGCAGAATGATCTTCTGGATTTCTTCGCTGATCGGCATCACCTGGTAGATGCCCACCCGGCCCTTGTAGCCGCCGTTGCAGGCCGAGCAGCCCACCGCGCGATACGGCTTCCACGTGCCATTGATCTCGCTCGGCTTGAAGCCGGCGTCGAGCAGGGCCTGTCGAGGCACCTCGTGCACTTCGCGGCACGCGGTGCACAGCCGGCGCGCCAGTCGCTGGGCGGTGATCAGGATCACGCTCGATGCGATGTTGAAGGGCGCGATGCCCATGTTGCGCATGCGGGTGAGCGTGGTGGGCGCGTCGTTGGTGTGCAGCGTCGACAGCACCAGGTGGCCCGTCTGCGCCGCCTTGATCGAGATGTCGGCCGTTTCCAGGTCGCGGATTTCGCCCACCATGATGATGTCCGGATCCTGGCGCAGGAAGGCGCGCAGGGCCGTGGCAAAGGTCAGGCCCGCCTTTTCGTTGACGTTGACCTGGTTCACGCCCGGCAGGTTGATTTCGGACGGGTCTTCCGCCGTGGCGATGTTCACGCCCGGCTTGTTGAGCAGGTTCAGGCAGGTGTAGAGCGACACCGTCTTGCCCGAACCGGTCGGGCCGGTGACCAGCACCATGCCGTACGGGCGCCCGATGGCCGACAGCAGGCGCTCCTTCTCGGTGGCGTCATAGCCCAGGGCGTCGATGCCCAGGCGTGCGCTGCTGGGGTCGAGAATACGGATCACGATCTTCTCGCCGAACAGCGTCGGCAAGGTGCTCACCCGGAAATCGATGACGCGCTCCGGGCCGATCTTGAGCTTCATCCGCCCGTCCTGCGGAATGCGCTTTTCGGAAATGTCCAGCCGCGAGATCACCTTGATGCGCGAGGCCAGCTTTTCCTTGATGACCACCGGCGGCGTTGCCACTTCGCGCAATTCGCCGTCGACGCGAAAGCGCACGCGGTAGTTGTGCTCGTAAGGCTCGAAGTGAATGTCCGACGCTCGCATGCTGAAGGCGTCGAGCAGCATCTTGTGCAGGAAGCGCACGACCGGCGCGTCTTCGACTTCGGCGCTGGCCTGGTCGGTGCTTTCCTGCGTTTCGGTGGAGGTCTCGTCGAACTCGAACTCGACGCCCACGATGCTGTCGATGGTCTCGGCCGCGCTCACGGCGGCGGCCTCGACCATGCGCGAGAGCTTGTCGTATTCCGCAATGACCCAGTCCACGCCCATCTGCGAGGCGAACTTGATCTTTTCCACCGCCTGCTGGTCCGAAGGGTCGGCCGTGGCCACGATCAGGCGGTTGTTGCGCTTGCTCAGGACCACGATGCGGTAGGCCTGGCACATCTTGGGATCGAGCAGATCCTTGGGCAGCCGCTGCTGGTCGACCGCATCCAGATCGAGCAGGGGAGCGCC
>JAFECZ010000196.1 GCA_018241905.1 Pseudomonadota bacterium | reverse complement strand
AACGGCGTCAACCTTCAATCGGCCAACTGGGCCGGGCAAGGCCAGATCACGGCCGGCGACATCACCTTTCGCGACAGCGGCTATGCGCTCACCACCACGCCCGCCTCGGCCCGCTATGCGCAGTGCTCGCACGAACAGGACAACATCAATCTCTTCCTGCTCACGGCGCTGAATGCGTTCTTCGGCAGCGCCGTCGCCCCCAACACCGGAACGGTCGCCACAAACGCGGTCGCCACGCGCGCTCCCGCCCAGACCAGTTGTCCGGTCCCGGTGGCCTACAAGCCGCCCGCCGGCGCCAGCGCGCCCGACTACGGACTGGCCGTCGGGCAATGGGTACAGCTTCTCAACAGCAACCCCACCAACGGCTACATCGGCTGGGCCAACCTCGACGGCTCCAACAGCGCATCCGAAACCATTTCGGAACTCAACGGCCACTGCGGCACGCAAATCAACGACACGCTGGGCACGCCCGGCGTGCAAAGCGCCGTGACCGATGTCTGGAACGAGCGCTTCGGCATCTACAAGAACGGCGTCGACCCGGCCACCCACCGCCCGGACTACACCGGCTACGCCTACACCGCGTTGAACTGGCCCTCGAAATTCAACGCCTACAAGGGAAGCAAGCCGGTCGGCGCGGCGGCCAGCGCCGACAACTTCCTGGCCAAGCGCGCCGCCTTCGCCTCCTGCGGCGACACCACCACCAAGGTGTCGGACTGCGAAAGCATCACCGGGCTCACCCTCAACAGCTTCAAGACCCTGGCGCCGCCGGGCAACACCACCGGCGGCCACCAGCAATACGGCTATGACCGGCGCTTCGTCCTGGTCCCGGTGATCGACACTTCGAACAAGGTCATCGACTTCGGCTGCATGTTGATGCTGCAGCCGCTGGAGCAGCCCATGGGCAACACCAACCTGGAATACCTGGGCAACGCGAGCGCGCTGGGCAGTCCCTGCACCACCAGCGGCCTGGCCGGCGGCACCGCAGGCCCGATGGTTCCGGTGCTGGTGAGATGAACGGAGGCACGGCCATGAGCAGACACGAACACGGCAGGCATGGACAGCGCGGCGTCGCGCTGGTGGAACTGGCGCTCATCATGCCCCTGCTGCTCCTGCTGACGCTCGTCACCACCGAGTTCGGCCGCGCCATGTACGAGTACCACGTGCTCGTCAAGTCGGTGCGCGACGCCTCCCGCTATCTCTCGGTGCAACCGCCAAACACGCATGTCACCGAAGCGCGCAACCTCATGGTCTACGGCAACACCGCCGGATCGGGTGCACCGCTGACCGGCAGCCTGACGCTGGCAAACGTTCCCGCCGCGTCGTGCTGCACCTGGCAGCAGGCCGGCACGGCCCCCATCTTCCAGACGGTCACCGTGAGCATCACCGGCTACCGCTTCGTGCCGATGATCGCGAACGTGTTCGGCCAGGCCCTGGGCGATGCGCAGGGCGGCCTGAGCTATCCGCCCGTGAGCGCCACCATGAGGGCTCCGACATGACAAGCCCCGCACGCCGCCGCGACGTTGCCGGTGCAACAACGGTCGAGTTCGCCCTGGCGCTGCTCGTGTACCTCATGCTCCTGCTGGGCATCGTGGACTTCGCGCGCATGCTCTTCACCTGGAACGCCGCCAGCGAAGTCGCCCGCTACGGCGCGCGCTACGCCGCGGTGTGCGACGACACCACGAAGCAAGCGGACGTGCTGGCTCGCATGCAGCTGCTGCTGCCCCAGGTGCAGACCATCTCGGTCAACTGGCTGCCTGCCAGCTGCACCAGCGCCACCTGCCAGGGCGTGTCGGTGGGCATCACCGGCATGAACTACCAGTGGATCTCGCCCATCGCCGGCGCCCTCGCCCCGCTGATTCCCATGCCGCAGTTCTCGACCTACCTGCCGCGCGAAGCGATGCGCCAGGACCCGAACAGCGGCGCCATCTGCCCCTGACCCCACCGGACGCACACCATGAAGATCGCCCTCATCTCCCCCAATGTGCAGCACCTGCACGACCTGCAGCGCGGCCTGGAGGCCCAGGGCCATTCGGTCCAGAGCTTCGAAGGCGGCAAGACCCGCATGGCGCCGGTCGCGCAGGAGTCCAGCCCCGACCTGATGCTGGTGGACGGCATGTGCTGCGACCCGCAGGAGCTGGTGCTGGTCGAGCAGCTCACCTCGCAGCATCCCGAGATCGTGGTGCTGCTGATGTGCGCACGGCAGACGCCCGAGTTCCTGCTGCAGGCCATGCGCGTGGGCGTGCGCGAAGTGCTGCCTTCGCCGGCACCGGCCGAGGCGCTGGAAGCCGCGGTGGCCCGTGCCGCTGCCCGCAAGGCTGCGCGCAACCCCGTGAGCGGCGGCGGGCAGGTGCTCGCGTTTGCACCCAGCAAGGGCGGCTGCGGCTCCACCTTCATTGCCGCCAACCTGGCCTGCCTGCTGGCGGCCCAGCAACGGCACGTGCTGCTGATCGACCTGAACCTGCAGTTCGGCGATGCCCTGTCCTTCGTCAGCGATGCCAAGGCGCCCACCACGCTGGCCGACCTGGCGGCCGGCATCGACCGGCTGGACGCCTCGCTGCTCGCGGCCAGCGCCGTCAAGGTGGACGCCGGCTTCAGCCTGCTGGCCGCGCCCGAGGACCTGACGCGCGCGGCAGAAGTGAAGGCCGAGCACGTGGAGGCCATCGTGCGCCTTGCCGCGCAGCACTACGACTTCGTCCTCATCGACCTGCCGGTGGGGCTGAACGCGCTGTCCATCCGGGCGCTGGACCGGGCCCAGCACATCTTCGCGGTCCTGCAGCCTGGCCTGCCCTACCTGCGCAACGCCAGCAAGCTGATGCAGGCCTTCAAGTCGCTGGGCTATCCGCCTTCGCGCGTGAAGGCCATCGTCAACCGCATGGAAAAAGGCAGCGACATCAGCCTGGCCGAGATCCGCCGCCTGCTGGGCAACGCGGACCTGCACCTGGTGGCAGACGCCCCGCGCGACGTGCCGCTTTCCATCAACCGCGGCGTGCCGCTGGTGAACCTGAACAAGGCGCACGCAGTGAGCCGAGGCCTGGCGGAACTCGCGCAGCAGCTGAGTCCGCGCGAGGAAGTCAGTCCCAGCCTGCTGGGTCGCCTGTTTCGCCGTGCCTGACAACAAGGGAGCCCCACATGAGCAGCCTTTCCGCCCTGCAGCCAAGCCCCGCCCCCTCCCTGCGCGACCAGCTCGACAGCCTCACGGCAGAGCCCATCGCGCGCGCGCAGTCGCAAGAGTCGGGGGCACCCCTTTCCGGCCCGGCCTTCTCGGACGCCTACAAGCTGCTCAAGGAGCGCATGCACCTGAAGCTGCTCGAGCAGTTCGACCTGACGGCGCTGGAAACGCTCAAACCCGAGATGCTGCGCCAGGAAGTGGCCGCGGCCGTCGGCCGCCTGCTGCAGGAAGAGCCGCAGGCGATCAACGAGGTCGAGCGCCGCACGCTGATCCGCGACATCCAGCACGAGATGCTGGGCTTCGGCCCGCTGGAGCTGCTGATGGCCGACCACCGGGTGTCGGACATCCTGGTGAACGCCTACGACCAGATCTACGTCGAGCGCAAGGGCAAGCTCGAGCTGACCAACGTCACCTTCACCGATGAAAAGCACCTGCTGCGCATCATCGACAAGATCGTGTCGCTGGTGGGCCGGCGCATCGACGAATCCAGCCCCATGGTGGATGCACGCCTGCCCGACGGCTCGCGCGTCAACGCGGTGATCCCGCCGGTGGCCCTGGACGGGGCGATGATGTCCATTCGCCGCTTCGCGCGCATACCACTGAAGATGGAGAACCTGGTCAACGACCTGAAGACGCTCACGCCGCCGATGGCGCAGCTGCTCGAGTCGCTGGCGCAGGCCAAGGTCAACATGCTGATTTCGGGCGGCACCGGTGCCGGCAAGACCACGCTGCTGAACATTCTCTCGGGCTACATCCCGGCCAGCGAGCGGGTCATCACCATCGAGGACGCCGCCGAGCTGCAGTTGCAGCAGCCCCATGTGGTGCGCCTGGAGACGCGGCCCATGAACCTCGAGGGCCGCGGCGAGATCAGCCAGCGCTCGCTGGTGCGCAACGCCTTGCGCATGCGGCCCGACCGCATCGTGATCGGCGAAGTGCGCGGCGCGGAGGCGGTCGACATGCTCCAGGCCATGAACACCGGCCACGAAGGATCGCTGACGACCATCCACGCCAACACGCCGCGCGATGCGCTGTCCCGGCTGGAGAACATGATCGGCATGGCCGACCTCAACCTGCCGCACAAGGCGGCGCGGCAGCAGATTGCCTCGGCCATCGGCGTGGTGGTGCAGGTGCTGCGCATGGTGGACGGGCGGCGCAAGGTCACCAGCATCCAGGAAGTCACCGGCATGGAAGGCGACGTGGTGACCATGCAGGAGATCTTCGCCTTTGCGCAGACCGGTGTCGGGCCGGACGGCGAGGTGCTGGGCCACTTCCGCGCCACCGGCGTGCGGCCGCGCTTCGCGGAGCGCCTCAAGGCCTTCGGCGTTGCGCTGCCGGACGGCATGTTCGAGCCCAACCGCCGCTACGAATAACGAGAAGGAGCCGCCATGCCCGAAATCCTCGGAGGAAACACGCTGCTTACGATGACGGTGCTCGTCTTCGTGAGCGTGCTGCTGCTGCTGGAAGGCCTGTACCTGTTCTGGCAAGCCAAGCGGGGGCCGCAGGCACGCCAGCTGCAGCGCCGGCTGCGCGCGCTGGCAGACGCCGCCGGCGACGGGGCGCAGTCGCGCCTGCTCAAGCACAAGTCGCTCGAGGGCCTGACACGCATGCAGCGCCTGGTGGCGACGATCGGCCACGGCCAGCGCCTGGAGCACCTGATCCACCAGGCGGGCATGTCGTGGCGCCCCACGCAACTGCTTCTGGGCTGCATGGCACTGGCCCTTGCGGGGCTGGTGGCGGCGAGCGGCTTCGCCCATCTGCCGCTGTTGCCGGCCGTCGGCGTCGGCCTGGCCTGCGCCGCCCTTCCCCTGCTGCACCTGATGCAGTTGCAGCGCAAGCGCCTCGCGCTCTTCGAGCAACAGCTGCCCGAGGCGCTGGACCTGATAGGCCGGGCGCTGCGCGCGGGCCATTCCTTCGGCACCGGCGTGCAGATGGTGGGCGAGGAAATGAACGACCCGATCGCTGGCGAGTTCCGGCTCGTGAGCGAGGAAGTGAACTTCGGCGTCTCGCTGCAGCAGGCGCTGGGCAACCTGGGCGAACGGGTACCGCTGACGGACCTGCGCTACTTCGTGGTCGCGGTGCTGATCCAGCGCGACTCCGGCGGCAACCTGACCGAGGTGCTGGGCAATCTCAGCCGGCTCGTGCGCGAGCGCCACAAGCTGCTGGCACGCGTGCGGGTGCTGTCGGCCGAAGGGCGGCTGTCGGCCTGGATCCTCGGGCTGATGCCCTTCGGCCTGGCCGCGCTGCTGAACACCTTCAACCCCGAGTTCATGCAGCCGCTGTGGACCGACCCGATCGGGCAGGCGGTGGTCAAGACCATGCTGGCCCTGATGCTCGTGGGCGCCGTGCTGCTGCGCGCCATCATTCGAATCCGGGTTTGACTCTTGGGAGACACGCCATGGCGACCTTTTTTCCGATTCTCGTGTTCCTCGCAGTCACGCTCGCACTGGCGGGCCTGGTGATCTGGTTCACCCCCACCCGAACCGAGGAGCGCGTGCGAGCGCTCATGCCCCAGGACGAGAAGTCCGCATGGACCGAGACGATGGTGCGCCTGGTCGGGCCCTTCGCGCACCTGTCGTCGCCCACCAGCGATGATGAGGTGACGCCGCTGCGCCGGCGATTCCTGCAAGCCGGCATCCGGCACCCCGACGCCCCGGCCATCTACTTCGGCCTCAAGACGCTTTTGCCGCTGGCCCTGGCCGCCTTGGCCTTCGTCGCCCTGCGCACGGGGGGCGCTTCGTCCACCCTGGGCTTGATGCTGAAGGTGGCCACGGCGGCGCTGGCAGGCTGCTACCTGCCCAACCTGGTCCTGTCGTTGATGCTGCGCGAACGCAGGCGCGAGATCTTCGAGAACTTTCCCGACGCGGCCGACCTGATGCTCGTCTGCGTGGAAGCCGGCATGGGCCTGGACGCGGCGCTGACCAAGGTCACCGAGGAAATCATGCTCAAGAGCGAAGCGCTGGCCCAGGAGCTGCACTGGACCAACCTGGAAATGCGCGCCGGCGCCACGCGGGAGAAATCGCTGCGCAACCTGGCGCTGCGCACCGGGGTGGACGAGATCGGCACCTTCGCCACCATGCTCACGCAGGCGGACCGCTTCGGCACCAGCATCGGCGACTCGCTGCGCGTGTTCTCGGACGATCTTCGCCACAAGCGGCAGACACGGGCCGAGGAGCTGGCCGCCAAGATCCCGACCAAGATGCTGGTGCCGCTGGTGCTGTGCATCTTCCCGTCGATCTCGATGGTGATCCTGACGCCGGCGACGATCCGCATCATCCGGCAGATGCTGCCGATGCTGGCAGGGCAATGAACGCCCGGGCGAATCCGTCAGGCTTCGCCGAGCTGGTGCTTGACCGCGTAGACGTACAGCTCCAGCCGATTGCGCACCCCCAGCTTCTGGTAAATCATGCTGAGATGGTTGCGCAAGGTGTGCTCCGCAATGCAAAGGTGGTCGGCGAGCGCCGCATTGCAGGCGCCGCTTTGCGCCACCACGCAGGCGACGATGCGGCGCTCGCGCGCCGTCAAGCGCTCCTGCGGCGTTGACGGCGCAGGCGCTGCCGAGTGTGCCGCGCCGCGCCCATGCTGGAGCTGGCTGAACACGCGGGCCAGGTCCCTGCCGTCGAGCCACACCTCGCCGCGGTGTACGGCCTCGATGGCATCGAGCAACTGCTGCGGCGGCGCCGCCTTGTTCACCACGCCGCGCGCGCCCTGCAGCATGGCCTGGTCGAGCGTGGACTGCTCGCGGCCGGCCGTCAGCACCAGGATCTGCGCGGCGCAACGCTCGCGGATGAAGGGCATCAGCTCCAGGCTGCTGCGGCCGCCCAGGTCCATGTCCAGGACGACAACGTCGGGCGCCATCGCAGGAACGCGGGCCTGGGCTTCGTCGAAGCTCGACGCAGTGCCCGCCACAGCCATGCGCGGCCCTGCGCCTTCTATCAGGCGCTCCAGGCCCCACAGCATGGTCGGGTGGTCATCGACCAGGAAGACCCGGATGTTCTGCAGCTCGGCGGTGGTCATGGGTGTACTTCGCATCGGCACTCAAACGGGAATCTCGACATGCACGGCCGTGCCGGCCTGCGCGCGCTGCACGTAGGCCCGCCCGCCGAGCGCCGCAGCGCGGGCGGTGATGGACTTGGGCGTGAAGTCGCACTCGTTCGCGGCGCCCTCGTTGTCGACCTGGATGCGCAACAGGCCATGGTCGCAGCGCACCTGCACCAGCGCGTGGCGGGCCACCGTGTGGCGAACGATGTTGCTGAGCGCCTCGCGCACGATCTGCAGCACCTCGGCCGCGAGCCGGTCGCTGCAGGGCACGTCCTTTTCTTCCAGCTCCACTTCGATGTCCACGCCGTGGAATTCGCGGATGAGCCGCACCTGCTGGCGCAGCGCCGCGGCCAGCGGGTGCTGTGCTTCGTGGGCGCAGCTGCGAACGCCTTGCGCAAAGCTGCGCAAGTCGCCAATGACTTCGTTCGACATGGCGATCAGCCGGTCCAGGTCTTCATTGAGCGGGTTGGCCGGATCGGCCTTGCAGCGCAGCGCGCTCAGGCCGAAGCGCAGGCCGATGTAGGGCTGCACGGCGCTGTCGTGCAGGTCCATCGCGATCTTCTGGCGCTCGGCCGAAGCCGCATCGGTGGCCAGGTGGTCCAGCACCTCGATGTTCTCGATCAGCGGGAGCGCATGCGCCGTCACCTGTTGCAGGAAGAGCGCGTCGTTGCGGCCGAGCCGCGGTGTCCTGGCCGCCACGTAGATGCGCCCGGCGGCCCGCCCCAGCCGCGCCGGCGCGCTGACGAAGGAGCCGGCGCCCAGCAGTGCGCCGATGACCGCGCCGGTCTCCCTGTCGAGCGCGTGCCATTGGCCTTGCTCCAGGTCGTGGGCCGCACCGCGCCAGTGTTCGCGGTGGCGCTGCGACTTGAAGGCCAGCAGGTGCGCGGGCAGGTCCAGCAGCAGCGAGTCCGCCAGCGTCGGTTCGACGGCGCTGCCGTCGCGAATTGCGATGCCTTGCTGCGCCAGCCGGACCGAGACGGCGCCGCCGTCTTCGTTGCGCAGCACCAGCAGGCACAGCGACGCGCCGTAGTAGTCGCGAATGGCCTCGAGCAACCCTTGCACGGTCTGGCCAGCCCCGAAGCGCGGGTTGGCAATGTTGCTCACCCGGCGCTGCAGGGCCAGGCGGCGACGCAGCTCCAGCTTCGACTCGCCCCAGTAGGCAATCATGAGTCCCAGCACCAGGAGCAATCCGGCGCGCCCCAGAAGTGCGGACGCGTCGTGTGCCCGCTGGACGAAAGCCAGCCCCACGCCCACGAAGAACAGGACCGCGCCCAGGGTGACCCGCACGCCCTCGCGCCAGCCCCAGTGAAACGAGGCGCTCAGGATCGCAAAGTAGAAGAACAGGTAATAGACGCTGTGGGCGCCGCCGCTGCAGGCAACGAGACCGGCGTACAGCGGCAGGTCCAGCCAGTGCCAGCGCAATCCGGTGAGCATGTGCGGGCCGCGTTCGCACAACAGGAACAGGCCGATCGACACGGTGATGTACGCCCCCATGGCCAGCGGCATGCATTGCTCCAGCCGCGACTGGCCCGGGACATCGATGAACAGGCCGAGCAAGGCAACGAGTACCAGCGCCAGGCGCATGCGCGCCAGCGCGGATGTTTCCGAACGCTCGTCCAGGGTCGGGTCCAGGTTGTTTGCCACCACGGCCTCCTTCTCGCCTCGCGGCCCTTCAATTCATCCGGGCCAAAATGTAAAACTTAGGTAATCATTTGTATCTTGGTCGGCCTGGATTCGCAATGAACGCCGCGCGTGTGAATGTTTCCCAGCGAGACATTTAACACAAACGGTTGCATTTGAAGAGGCACAAAG
>JAFECZ010000195.1 GCA_018241905.1 Pseudomonadota bacterium | reverse complement strand
GGGCAGAAGGACCCTCTCTCATGACCCCCATCTCCTCCGCGCCGAGCGAAGCGCCGGCGCCGGGCACGCTCGCCCAATTCGATCCGCAATCCGGCTCGCTGCTGGAACGCCTGACCTTCAACAACCGCCGCGTGGTGATCGCGCTTTGCCTACTGGCCACGGTGCTGCTGGGCTGGGTGGCGGCCACGCGCCTGGCCTTCAACGCCAGCTTCGAGAAGATGATTCCGAAGAGCCACCCCTACATCCAGAACTATCTGGAAAACCGCGCCGACCTGCGCGGCATGGGGGACGTGCTTCGCATCGTGGTGCAGAACAAGAAGGGCGCCATCACCGACCCGGCCTACCTGGCCGCGCTCAAGAAGATCCAGGACGAACTCTTCCTCACGCCCGGCGTGGACCGCGCCTGGATGAAGTCGCTGTGGTCGCCCGCCGTACGCTGGACCGAAGTGACCGAGGAAGGCTTTCGCGGCGGCCCGGTCATGCCCGACAACTACGACGGATCGCCCGCGGCCATCGAGCTGCTGCGCGCCAACATCGCGCGCGCCAACCTGGTGGGCAGCCTGGTGGGCAGCGACTACCAGTCCAGCATGATCGTGGTGCCCTTGTTGAGCCAGGACGCGGCCACCGGCAAGCAGGTGGACTACCGCGGCCTCTCGCGCACGCTCGAGCAGATGCGCGAGCGCTACGAGAGCGACAGCGTGGGCATCCACGCCGTGGGCTTTGCCAAGCTGGTGGGCGACCTGATCGAAGGGCTGCACCAGGTGGCGCTGTACTTCGCGCTGGCCGCCGCCGTGGCCACCCTGTTCATCTACCTGTACACGCGCTGCGTGCGCAGCACCGCACTGGTGGTGGGCTGCTCGATGGTGGCCGTCATCTGGCAGCTGGGCCTGGTGGCGCTGGGCGGCGCCGAGCTCGACCCCTATTCCATCCTCGTGCCCTTCCTGGTGTTCGCCATCGGCGTGAGCCACGGCGCGCAGAAGATGAACGGCATCATGCAGGACATCGGCCGCGGCGCGCACCGCCTGGTGGCCGCGCGCCTGACCTTCCGGCGCCTGTTCCTCGCGGGCCTGACGGCACTGGTGGCAGACGCCGTGGGCTTCGCGGTGCTGATGGTGATCGACATCCCCGTCATCCAGCAGCTGGCACTCACGGCCAGCGTGGGCGTGGCGGTGCTCATCGTCACCAACCTGATCCTGCTGCCGGTCCTGCTGTCGTACCTGGGCGTGAGCGACAAGGCCGCGCAGCGCAGCCTGCGCGCCGAGCACGACGCGGCCGACGGCGGCGGCGTGAGCGGCACCTACCAGGCGCTCGCCCGCTTCACCGGCCGGCGCCTGGCGCTGGCCACCGTGGGCGCGGCGGCGCTGCTGCTGGTGCTGGGCCTGGCCGCGAGCACGCGCCTTCAGATCGGCGACCTGGACGCCGGCGCGCCCGAGCTGCGCGCCGACTCGCGCTACAACCGCGACAACGCCTACATCACCGGGCATTACGCACTGTCCAGCGACGTGTTCGCGGTGATCGTGAAGACCGCCAAGGAAGGCTGCCTGCGCTACCCCACGCTGGTGGAAGCCGACCGCCTGGCCTGGTCGCTGCAGCAGGTGCCCGGCGTTCAGACCACCGTGTCGCTGGCCAACGCGGTGCGCCAGATCACGGCCGGCAGCAACGACGGCAGCCCCAAGTGGCTGACCATTGCGCGCAACCAGGACGTGCTGAACTACGGCGCCCAGCAGGCCAGCGTGAACAACCCCGAGCTGTTCAACACCGACTGCTCGGTGATGCCGGTCATCGCCTACCTGTCGGACCACCGCGCCGCCACGCTCGAGCGCGTGGTGCAGGCCAGCGCCGAGTTTGCCGCGGCGCACAGCGGCGAGCAGCACCGCTTCCTGCTGGCCGCGGGCAGCGCCGGCATCGAGGCGGCCACCAACATCGTGGTGCACCAGGCCTGGCGGCAGATGCTGTGGCTGGTCTACGGGGCCGTGGTGCTGCTGTGCTTCATCACCTTCCGCAGCTGGCGCGCGGTGGTGGTGGCGGTGGTGCCGCTGGTCATCACCTCGGTGCTGTGCGAGGCGCTCATGGTGGCGCTGGGCATCGGCGTGAAGGTGGCCACGCTGCCGGTGATCGCGCTTGGCGTGGGCATCGGCGTGGACTACGCCCTGTACCTGCTGAGCGTGCAGCTGGCCTCCCAGCGCGCCGGTGCTTCGCTGGCCGACGCGTACCGCAACGCGCTGCAGTTCACCGGCAAGGTGGTGGTGCTGGTGGGCGTGACGCTGGCCGCCGCGGTGCTGACCTGGGTTCTCTCGCCCATCAAGTTCCAGGCCGACATGGGCTTGCTGCTGGCTTTCATGTTCCTGTGGAACATGGTGGGGGCGGTGCTGCTGATTCCCGCGCTCTCGCATTTCCTGCTGCGTCCGCGGCACAAGGCGCCGCGCCTGGGCGCGAAGGTTGGGCAGGAGAAGGTGCAGGTGGCATAGGGCAGCGAACGCGCTAGCCCGTACGCTGCCCCAGCTCCACCACGCGGTTGTCCGGCAACTGGAAGTAGTCGGACGCCCGCCCCGCATTGCGCTGCAGCCACACGAACAGCGCCTCGCGCAGCCGATTCATGTGCGGCAGGTGGCCCGCGCCGATGGATGCGCGGGTGACGAAGTACGAGGTGGTCATGGCCTCCAGCGCCAGGCCGTTCTGGTAGGCAAAGATGCGGATGTATTCCGGCAGGTCGGGGCGCTCCATGAAGCCGTGGCGCGCCACCAGCGTCCAGATGCCGTGCCCGCATTCGTGCGCCTCGATGCGCCGGCGCGCATCCACCCGGGGCGTGTCGCAGGACTCCACCTTCACCACCACCACCCGGTCGTGCAGCACCTGGTTGTGCTTGAGGTTGTGCAGCAGCGCAAAGGGCGTGGAGTCGACATCCGCGTTGGGAAACACCGCCGTTCCCCGCACGCGGTGCGGCATGTTCAGCGCCAGCGATTCGATGAAGATCGGCAGCGGCAGGCGCTCGGCCGCAGCCAGCGACAGGCCGATGGTCCGCCCCTTGGCCCAGGTGGTGAAGATCACCATCACCACCAGCGCCACGCTCAGCGACAGCCAGCCGCCTTCGGCCACCTTGAGCGTGTTGGCGGCCACGAAGGCAAAGTCCACGCCGGCGAAGGCGATCACCGCAATGACGATGGCCGGGCGGTTCCACTTCCACAGCCCGAAGGCCACGATGCCCGCCAGCAGCGTGGTCGTGACCATGGTCACCGACACGGCGATGCCGTAGGCGGCAGACAGCGCGCTCGAAGAGCGGAAGCCCAGCACGATCAGGATCACGCCCACCATCAGCAGCCAGTTGATCGTGGGCACGTAGATCTGGCCGATGGCCTCGCCCGAGGTCTGCACCACGCGCATGCGCGGCAGGTAGCCCAGCCGCATGGCCTGGGCGGTGATGGAAAAGGCCCCCGAGATCACCGCCTGCGAGGCGATCACGGTCGCCAATGCCGCCAGCACCACCATGGGAACAACGCTCCATGACGGGTACAGCCTGAAGAAGGGGTTGTCGGTGGCCGCGCTGTCGGCCAGCACCAGCGCGCCCTGGCCGAAGTAGTTCAGCACCAGCGCGGGCAAGGCAACGATCAGCCAGGCCAGGCGGATCGGCTTGGCACCGAAGTGCCCCATGTCGGCATACAGGGCCTCGCCGCCGGTGAAGGCGAGGAACACGGCGCCCAGCACCGGCAGCGCGTGGGCCTTGTGCTCGAACAGAAAGCGCAGCGCATGGCGCGGGTCGAGCGCCTGCACCACCTGCGGCTCGCGCACGATCTGCATCACGCCCCCCAGCGCCAGCAGCACGAACCACAGCAGCATGACCGGGCCGAAGATGCGCCCCACCACGTGCGTGCCCCGCCGCTGGATCCAGAACAGCGCCACAAGAATCGCGATGGTGACGGGCAGCACGGCCGGCTTGAGCGCCGGCGCTTCCACTTCCAGGCCCTCGACGGCAGACAGCACCGAGATGGCCGGCGTGATCAGGCTGTCGCCGTAGAACATGGCACCGCCCACCAGGCCCAGCGCGCCCACCGACGCCCACCAGGCCCGGCCGGCGCGCATCTTGCCCAGGGCCCGCCGCGCCAGGGCCTGCAGGCTCAGGATGCCGCCCTCGCCGTCGTTGTCCGCGCGCAGCACGAACACCACGTACTTCACCGTCACGACCACGATCAGGCCCCACACGATGAGCGAGAGCAGCCCGATCACCACCTCGGGCGAAAAGCCGATGCCGTGCTCCGGGTTGATGGTTTCCTTGAAGGCATACAGCGGCGAGGTGCCGATGTCGCCGAACACGACGCCCAGTGCAGAAAGCATCAGGGTGCCGAGGCTGGCCTTGTGGGTGTCCGTACCCGTCGTACCGGGAGTTGCGAGAGCCGTCATCGCCTGGCCGCCATCAGGGCGTGGGAAGCCCTGGTCCTGCGCAGTATAGGGATGCGCCGCCCGGGGCACTACTGCGCTACTGCGCCTTCAGGTATTGCGCCAGGTCCGAGATCTGCTGCGGGCTCAGGCCCAGCGACTGCCGGGTGTTGTAGGTGCTGGCCACGTCCTCCAGCGTGGCCGCCGATCCGTCGTGGAAATAGGGCGCGTGCTGCCAGACGCCCCGCAGCGGCGAGGTGCGGTACATGCGGGTGGCCGAGCGCGCCGCGTAGCTGGGCACCTCGGGTTCGGCCATCGAATCGCCCGGCGGATGCAGCATGCTGTTGGCGTCGGTGAACAGCGCGCCGCTGTGGCAGGTTACGCACTTGCCGGCACCCTCGAAGACCAGCCTGCCCCGCGCCGCCGCGGCGGCGTCGAAGCTGCCGGCCGGCGCGGGCGGCGCCTTCAGCGACAACTGGTAGGCCTGCAGGGCCGGCAGCTTGCTGGTGACCAGGTCCACCGTGCCATTGGTAATGCTCAGGTTCAGGCGCACGTCGGTGAAGCTGCCCTGCCCGCCCATCTGCGTGACGGCCACATAGCGGTTCCAGTAGGCGATGTCGGTGCCGTCGCCGGTGAATGTCACGCTGTGGATGCCCTCGAGCCCGTAGGCCGGCGGGATGACCACCGGCTTGCTCAGCCCGTCGATGTTGAAGCGCGGGTCGTACTTGCCCTTGCCCCACGAGAGGTACACGGCCTTGCGCGCCGCGTCGAGCGCGGGCGACAGCGCAATGATGGCGCCGGGATCCAGGTCCCGGTTGGGCCAGCCGTCCAGCCGCTTGCCGATGCCCGGCGCGAAGGAGTTGTCCACCGTCGAGTGGCACAGGGCGCAGGTCACGCCCAGGCGCGTGAGCGCGTCCTTGCCGCCGACGGTTTCCACCGTGCCCTTGAGGCCGACCACGGCGTCGAGCTTGAGCAGTGCAACGGTCGTTGCCGGGCTCTTGAGGTCGATGCTTCCGTCCTGGATGCCCTGCACCACGGCGGCCGGCAGCGCCTGTGCATCGACCTTCAGGCCGACCGCCAGCGCAGCCTCGGGCGACACGGCCGTGCCGACCACCTCGTGCATGCGCAGCTTGTCGCTCCACTGCGCCTCGTCGCCGAAGGTGTCGAAGCGGAAGATCTGCTGGCCCTGGGCGACCAGCGCCGCCTGGTCCTCTTGCGACAGGCCGCCGCCGCCACCGCCGCTGCCGCCGCCTCCGCAGCCAACGACCAGTGCGGCAGCGGCGGTTGCGGCGGCTGCTGCAGCGATCACCGCGCCTAGCGATCCAAGCTCTTTCCTCATGGTCTTGCCCCTTGCCAGCCTCGACCCACGCTTAGATGGGCGGCGGATTCGGCGCGTTCCGGGGCCGGCCCTGGCGCGGTGTATGGAGCATTCCGACCGCCGCGCCGAACTGCGCCAGCGATGTCTCGCGGCGCAGCAGGAACATGCGGGTCTCCAGCCGGTTGAGATCCCACGCGCCGATCTCGCGCCCCAGGTAGCTGAGCTTCTTGCCCCGCAGGTCCGCAAACCCCGATTCGTAGCGCTGCGCCAGGCTGCGCCACAGCGCATGCGCCCCGGCCGACTGGCGCGCGCCGGTCATCAGGCAGATACCGCTGGAAAGCGCCCACTCGTAAACGGCCGTGGCGATGCCGCGCCGCTGGTACTGCGCGAGGTAGCGCGAATGCGGCGAACGCAGATGCAGGTCCGCGTTGCGGTCGACTTCCACCAGCCGGTTGAAGACCGTGCAGCCCGCCAGGCAGTGCCGCTGCAGGTCTTCGACATACGCATAGAACTCGCCGTCGGCCTCGCGGATGTGGACCTTGAACTGCGGGTCGTGCAGGCCGAAGCCGGGCAGGCCGTGCAACGGATCGCCCGGCGAATGAATGCGCTCGTGCAGCGTCTCCAGCGACTCGCCGCGGCCCTTGGCCGAGGGATCGACATCGATGCGAAGCTCCGCCGGCCGATGGAAGGGAATGCGAAAGCGCGGAAACGGCAGCATCAGGTTCAGGGTCGCGCAGCTCATGCCGTCCTCCCGATGGCGGGGCGCGCCGCCACGGGCGGCACCGGCACGGCTGCAGCGGCCGTTTCGTGCTTGGGGTCGATGCGCAAATCGTGCGGCACCAGCAGCACGTCGCCGCTGGACCACCACAGCACGCGCTGCGCCACGCTGCCCAGCAGCAGGTCCGAGATGCGCGAGCTGCGGCGCTTGCCGACCACCAGCAGTTCGGCGCTGGAGTGCTGCTGCTGGATCACCGCCTGGCGCGCCACGTCGCCCCGGCCGATGGCCGCGACCACGCGGTTGCGCCGCGCGGTCGACGAGTCGCTCAGCCAGAACATGCGTTCGTGCGCGTCGCGCATGCTCTCGTGCCGGTAGACCTTGATCGCGCGCTCCGACACGTCCGCATAGCGCAGCTTGCCCTCGAAGGTGGTGTTCAGCGCATGGAACAGCTCGACCTGCGCATCGCCGTCGAGCGACCACGCCAGCTTCACCATCTTCCTGGAGTCGGGCGTGAAGTCGACCGCCACCAGGATGCGGCGGTAGCGATGAAAGACCTCCAGCCGCGCCAGCAGGATCGGACATGGCACGGCGCGCTGCAGGCGCTCGACCGGGTGGCTGCAGAAGAAGCTGCGCGCAGATCTCTTTTCCTCGTGCTCGCCCACCACCAGCAGGTCGACCCATCGCGCTTCCTCGGCAACGGCCCGCAACCCGCCGCTGGTGTCGGCCACGCGCTTGACCAGCACGTCGAAGCGCGCGTGGACTTCGGCGGCGATGCGCCGCAGTTCGAGCTGCGCGTCGGCACGCGGCTGCGCTGCACCGAAGCCGCGGGGCGCATGCATGATCTTCAGCAGCGCGCCATGCTGTGCGGCAAGCAAGGCGGCGCGCAGCACGGCGCGGTTGCCCTGCGGCGAGAGGTCGGTGACCGCGAGGATGGAGTGGATGACCAAGTGTTGTTCTCCTGAAGGCGTGGGTCCGCATCCCTCCCGGGGCACGTCGGGCATGGGAGGGCGTGTTCGCGCTTGGCGATTCAGGCGGAACGCAGCATCAGCAGGAGGAACGCGCGACGTCGTCCGTCAGCACTCGGGCTGCGGGGGTTTCGTCAAAGGGCGTGCGTGAGCGGCAGTCCCGGTCGAACCGTGCGGGTCTGGGGCCCGACGGTCATTGGGTTGCGCTGGAAGTGGGGAGGCTGACCGCCGGGCTCAGGAATGTGCGCGCGTGCGCGGTGACGCCGCACGCAGCGCACGGCCGAACCGGCCTTGAACTGCGAGGGGAAGGTGCACCTGGGTCTGCATGCGGCCGAGTCTATGAAACATCGGCGCTGGCAGCAACGATACCCTCACGTCGTCTGCCAGATTGATTGGGGCGGCGGCGGGCGCGAATCAACCGTCCACGGGCTGGGCGGGTGTCTCGAGCAGGAGCTGGTAGAAGGCCACGTCCAGCCACCTTCCGAACTTGAAACCCACTTGCGGGAAGGTGCCCGAGTGGGCAAAGCCCAGGCTCTGGTGCAGCGCGATGCTGCCCGCGTTGCTGGCGTCGATGCAGCCGACGATGGCGTGCAGGTTGGCCGCGCGCGCGCGGCGGATCAGCTCGCCAATGAGGACCTTGCCCAGCCCCTGGCCGCGATGGTCCTTGTGCACGTACACGCTGTGCTCCACGGTGTACTTGTAGGCGGGAAAGGCGCGAAAGGTTCCGTAGCTTGCAAAGCCGACGAGCTTGCCGCTGCCGTCGACGGCGCCCACCACCGGAAAGCCGCTGGCGCGCTTGGCGGCGAACCAGCTCTTCATGGCTTCCGGCGGCCGCGGCACGTAGTCGTAGAGCGCCGTGGAGTTGACGATGGCCTCGTTCAGGATGGCGAGGATCGCATCGGCGTGCGCGGCCTCGGTGCAGTCGATCAGGTTCACGGCGTCCTTGCTGTTGTTGCTGCTGTTGCTGCTCATGGCAATGTCCTCATTGGAGAAGGCTGGGCACCGACGGGTCGCACACCGCCAGTAGATAGCGCGCGGCCTGCGTCGACGGATTGCTGAAGACCAGCGGGCGGTCGACCCGGATGGCCAGGCAGTCGCCGGCCTTGAGCGCGAACTTCTCGTCGCCCAGCGTGAGCTCGATCTGCCCCTGCAGCACCCATACCTGCTGCTCCAGCGCAGGCTTGCGGTTGCTCGATTCGTAGGCCACGCGCGCGCCGGCCGGGAAATGAACCTCCACCAGCTGGATGGGCGTGGGCCAGTTGGTGGGCGAGAGGTTGCGCCGAAGGTAACCCGATTCCGGGTCTTTCCAGATGGCCTGGTCGGTGCGGCGCGACAGCGGCTGCTGCTGCGCCGACTTGTCAGGCCCGAAGAGTGCCGCCATGGCAACGCCGAGCCCGGCCGCAAGCTTTTCGAGCACGACCGCGGTCGGGCTGGCCTCGCCGCGTTCGATGAGCGAGATCATCGACTTGCTCACGCCCGACCTGGCGGCCAGCGAGTCCATGGTCTCGGCGCGTGCCGAACGAAGCTCGCGCACGCGCCTGGCGATGCGCAGGTTGATGTCCTCTTCGGACGCTGGAACCGGCTCCTTCATAGTGGACGGATTGTCCAATATGATGGATTACCAGTCAACCGCCGGCCAGAAGCTTCCCGTCGCT
>JAFECZ010000194.1 GCA_018241905.1 Pseudomonadota bacterium | reverse complement strand
CCGCTTCGCGCTGGGCCAGGCCGATCTTGCGGATCTCTCCGGTGGGGAAATGGCCGCTCTGCAGGTCGCGCACGGCCTGGAACACGCCCACGCTCACATCGGCAATGGCCGAGCCGACAAAGACCTGGGGGTCGCGCGCCACCCAGTCGCCCACGTTGCCGATCTGACGCCGGCCCTGCTCGCGGCAGACCTGCGTGACACCGTCACGGCCCGCGTTGAGCATGGTGAAGATCACGTCCGCCCCGGCCTGGGTTTGCGCCAGCGCCACCTTGCGCGACAGGGCGTTGTCGTCCTGGTTGCCCGAGAAATTGGTGAGCAGGCGAACCTTCGGGTCGGTGGCGCGCACGCCGGCCGCATAGGCCGCGCGCCCCTTGAGGCCCGGCACCACCCGGATGCCCGACATGTGGCCGACCACACCGGTGCGCGTGGTCGATGCGGCCAGCACGCCGGCCAGGTAGGCCGACTCTTCCTGCAGCACGTCGTAGCTGGCCAGGTTGGCGCCGCGCACGGCGCCCTGGGTGACCACGAACAGCGTGCCGGGGTGGCGCTCGGCCACCTCGGCGCAGGCTTCGTTGTTCTGGCCGCCGTGGGCCACGATCAGGTCGGGCTTGTCCTTGGCCAGCTCTTCCAGCGCCTGGGCGAGCTGGGCCTTTTGCGGGGCAATGCCGTCGATGTAGCGGGTCTGCACGCCCAGTTCGGTGCCGGCGCGCTGCAGGCCGCGCCAGCCGGCTTCCATGAAGCCCTGGTCTTTCACGTTGCCGGCGAACAGGGCCGCAACCCTCAACTTGGGCGCCGAGGTGCCGCCCATGGAGCCGCAGGCGGCCAGCAGGGGCAGCGCCCCGGCGCCGGCCAGCAGGCGCCGGCGGGAGGGTGAGTGCGGGAAGGGGAACTGCGTCGTCATGGCCATCCGGAACCGTGCTCAGTGCGCTTCGGCCTGCTTGGCCGCGGCGATGATGGCTTCCTCGTCGTGCTTGGCGCCGTTGAGGAACAGGTTCAGAAGCACGGCCGCGACCGATGCCAGCAGGATGCCCGATTCGACCAGCGAGTGGATGGCATGCGGCATCCACTGCTTGAAGTTGGGGGCGATCAGCGGAATCATGCCGATGCCGATGGACACCGCCACGATCATCGGATTGTTGCGGTTGCTCTTGAAGTCCACGCCGGCCAGGATGCGGATGCCCGTGGCAGCCACCATGCCGAACATGACCAGGCCCGCGCCGCCCAGCACCACGGTGGGCAGCGACTCGACCAGCGCCGCCATCTTGGGCAGCAAGCCCAGCACGATGAGGATCACGCCGCCGGCCACGCAGACGTAGCGGCTCTTGATGCCGGTCACGGCCACCAGGCCCACGTTCTGCGAGAAGCTGGTGTAGGGGAAGGTGTTGAAGATGCCGCCGATGAGCGTGCCCAGGCCGTCGGTGCGCAGGCCCTTGGCCAGGTCCTTCTGCGTGATCTTGCGGTCGGTCATTTCGCCCAGCGCCAGGAACATGCCGGTGGACTCGATCATCACCACGATCATGATCAGCGTCATGGTCAGGATCAGGATGGGGTCGAACTGCGGCATGCCGAAGTGGAAGGGCAGCACGATGTCGAACCATTCGGCGCGCGCCACTTTCTCGAAGGTCATCAGGCCCGTCACGGCCGACACCACGCCGCCGATGACGATGCCCAGCAGCACCGAGATGTTGGCGACGAAGCCCTTGGCGAACTTCACGATGAGCAGGATGGACGCCAGCACCAGGGCCGAGATGCCCAGGCCGGTCAGGTCGGCGTACTTGGGGTTGGGCACCGAGGGCACGATGGACAGGCCCTTGGGCATGGGCGGCAGCGCCGAGCCGGGCGAGGTGACGTCGGCCAGCCACTTGGCGTAGACCGGGTCGACGATGGCCGGAGCCGTGGGGCCCACCGGGTTGCCGAAGATCCAGTTGATGCCCACGCGCATCAGGCTCACGCCGATGACCAGGATGATGGTGCCGGTGACCACCGGCGGGAAGAAGCGCAGCATGCGGCTGACCAGCGGCGCAATGAGTATCGAGATGATGCCCGCCCCGATGATGGAGCCGAACAGCAGCTGTGCGCCGTCATGCCCGCCGTTGGCGTTGGCAATGGCCACCATGGGGGCCACCGAGGCAAAGGTTACGCCCATCATCACCGGCAGGCGGATGCCGAACCACTGCGTGGCACCCATCGCCTGGATGAGCGTCGCGATGCCGCAGCAGAACAGGTCGGCCGAGATCAGCAGGGCGACTTCGTGCGGGCTGAGCTTGAGGGCGCGGCCGACGATGAGCGGCACGGCAACGGCGCCGGCGTACATCACCAGCACGTGCTGGAGGCCCAGGGCCGTCAGCTTGCCCGCGGGCAGGCGCTGGTCGACGGGGTGAACGCCTGTGGAGGCGGAAGTATCTTGGGACGTGGCTGCAGCCGACATAAGGGGCTTCTCCTCTGGCAGTCAGGTAGGGTTGGGGATCTGCGGTTCACATGTTTTGTACGCGAAACTGTATACACATCAGCATGCAACACGTATGGCGGAAAACCCCGATTCCGCTGCACTGCAGCACGAATCTCGCGCAGAGGAGGCCGTCAGGCCAGCAAGGCCTTCACCAGGTCCAGCTGGCGGTTGGGCGTTTCGTTGTCCAGGTCGAGGTTGGCCTCGATGCGCGAGAGGTGCTCGGCCATGCAGTCGACCGCGGCCTGGACGTTGCCGGCCTTGCAAATGCGCAGCAGCTCCGAATGCTCGTCCGACGAGCAGTGCGGGTCGTTGGACGAGTGGTAGAGCATGGCGATGAGCGAGCTGCGCGCCACCAGCTCGCGCACCAGTTCGGTCAGCGTGTGGTTGCCGGCCGCCTCGGCCAGCGCCACGTGGAAGTCGCCCAGCAGCTTTTCGCGCACCGTGCCGGTCGTTGTGCCCGACTTGAGCGCGCTGCGCTCGAAATGGATGTGCTGCTCCAGCGCCTTGTAGTCGGCCGGCCGGGCCCTGGCGATGAAGGCGCGCACCACCTCGCCCTCCAGCAGGCGCCGCACGCCGAACACTTCTCGCGCCTCCTGCACGGTGGGACGGCTGACGAAAGCGCCCTTGTCCGGGATGATCTCGATCAGCTTGTCCTTCGAGAGCGTCAGCAGGGCCGCCCTGATCTTGGTGCGGCTGACCGAGTAGACGCGGCCCAGCGCCTCCTCGCGCAGCCAGGTGCCCGGCGGCAGGCGCTTCTCGACGATGGCGGTGGCGATGTCCTGCGCAATGCTCTCGACGGTGGCGCTCTTGTCGGGCACGGGGGCGGCAGCAGGTTGTCGGGCAGTGGGCATGGAGCCGATTGTGCCGGGCGTGCGGCGCACCGTTTCAGGCGGCGCGCTGCAGCGGCTTGTGGCGCGAGGGCAGGGCGAAGTCCGACAGCAGGCCGGTCATGGGCTTGGGCAGCGGGTGCGCCAGTTCGCCATGCTTGCTGGTGCCAAGCCGCAGGTTCACGATCGACTCGACCAGCTGCGTCGCGGCGGCCACGCCGTCGATCACCGGCACGCCCAGCTCGCCGCTGATGTGCTGGCACAGGTCGGCCATGCCGGCGCAGCCCAGCACGATGGTGTCGCTGCCGTCCTCGGCCAGCGCGCGGCGGCATTCGTCGACGATGCGCTCGCGCGCGTTGCTGCCGGGCTTCTCCAGGTCCAGCACCGCGATCTCGCAGGCCCGCACGTTGGCGCAGAAGCGCTTCATGCCGTAGGTTTCGGCCAGGTGCCAGGCCTGGCCCATGGTGCGCGCCAGGGTGGTGACCACGCTGAAGCGGGTGCCCACCAGGCTGGCCATGTGCATGGCGGCCTGCGCGATGCCGATGACGGGGCCGCGTGCCAGCTCGCGCGCGGCCAGCAGGCCCGGGTCGCCGAAGCAGGCCACGATGTAGCCGTCCACCTGCTCCAGCTCGCCGGTGGCCACTTCCTGCAGCAGGCCCGGCACGGCCAGCGCCTCGTCGTAGTGGCTTTCGATGGAGACCGGCCCCATGACCGGGCTCACCGCGATGATCTCGGTGCCCGGCCGGGCCGCCGCGCGGGCGCATTCGCCGATCTTGTCGGTCATGCTCTGCGTGGTGTTGGGGTTGATGACTTTGATGCGCATGTCGGTACGGAATAACAGGGGATCGGGCAGGCTGAAGCTTCGCCCACCGATTGCACCCATAGTTGTATACAAAAATGGAGTGCAATCAAGAGAAATTGTGTAAGGAGATCTCCGTGTTTACCCGTGCCCCTATACTGCGTCCCCGCCCACTGACCCCTGCCAGTGGGCGTTTTTTATGTTGAGGAACTGATTTGAATCGCGTTGAATTCATCGAAGCAATCGTTGCCGCCCACGGCGTGTCCAAGGCCGAGGCTGGTCGAATCCTGGAAACCGTGACGAGCACCATCGTCAGTGCGGTCAAGAAGGGCGACGCCGTATCTCTGGTGGGATTCGGCACGTTCAAGCAAGTCGCTCGCGCTGCCCGCACCGGCCTCAATCCGAGCTCCGGCGAGAAGATCAAGATCGCCGCTCAAAAGGTGCCCAAGTTCGTTCCTGGTGCTGCGTTCAAGGCGGCGGTGGACCCGAAGGCGGCCAAGCGCAAGGCCGAGAAGGCTGCAGCCAAGCCGGCCAAGAAGCCAGTGGCAAAGAAGAAGTAAGGCGTCAGATGACAAGCGGCTCCCTCGGGAGCCGTTTTCACTTCTGAGGGAAGTGAATTGAGAGCGAAGGGACGTATCCGTGGCAAGAGGCTGGGCGCTCCCAAGCGGGCCTCCCAGTCCGCTCAACCTGAAGAAGCTAGCCGCCGGCTTTCTCGATAGCGGCTCGCTTGCCGAGTTCGCGTACTGCTGCTAGTCGGTGAAGCTGCTCTTCATTGGGGCGCGATTTGCCCTGTTCCCAAAGATAGATGGTTGCACCGCTCATGCCAACAAGCTTGCCGTAGGAGGCTGCGGACAAACCTAGCTTGGACCGGTGTGCGGCAAGCCTGGACGCACTGAACCGTCGAGGAATACCAGCAACTTTGCTTTTTGCTACCCGCGCTTCCGCAGCGGCGGCATTGCCTGCGCGCTTGAGTTGTTTCTGCAGTTCAGAAACCTCGCGCCGCAACTGCGCGATGGCGCTACGGTGTTGTGCGCTTGCCTTCTTCAAGTTGTCGATTTCAGAGCGGACTTCCTTGCGAGCGATCCGGGAGATTTCTGACTTAAGGACGGATGCGATATTCGCCATTTGTCGGAATCTACTCTAGTTTGGTGATGATCTTGCTGTTGATCTGTGGCTGGCTCGTAGTGGTCGAGTGGCTGGAGGTTAGCGTGGGCGACGTCCGATCAAGACTGGTTGCGGAAGTTGGCGCCGCCGGCGCCCCACGACCGCTTCAGAGCGGGTAGCGGAAGAAGCACGCGAGGTCCCCCGCGAAGTCCGCTCAAGACTGACTGGTTGCGGTCATTCGATCAGAGCAAGCTCAAGGACCGCATCACGATGGTGGACACCGTGCGGCCGCTGGAGACTGGCTGCAACAACCTCCGACATCGCGTTCGTTCGCGCTCTCCAGTCCAGAGCAGACGTAGAGCCGTGGAGACTCAGCTGCTCGTCGAATAGATCCGGGCCAGGTTCTTGAGCGAGGCGGCCCCCCTCCCGCCGGGCCGACATTTGCTCCCCCGCGCATTTGCGATGCGTCAACCGAAGTGCGACACTTTGCGGCGCCGGCCGCCGCATTTGGTAGCCCAGGAGGCGATCGATTATGGTCAAGCTCCACACCGCTCCGTACGCAGTGTTCTTGTTGCGCGTGACGCTCGGAGTGCTCTTCCTGGCGCATGTTTCACTCAAGCTCTTTGTGTTCACGCCGTCGGGTTTCGTGGGGTATTTCGCGTCGCTCGGTTTGCCAGCTGTGTTGGCCTGGGCCGTCATGGTGTTCGAGATCGTCGGCGGACTCGCCCTCGTCTTCGGGGTGTACGCGACCTGGTTCGCGATCCCACTCGCCCTCGAAATACTTGGCACGATTTTGTTAGTGCATGGCAAGAACGGCTGGTTGTTCATGAACAAGGGCGGCGGATGGGAGTTCCCCGCCCTGTGGCTGGTTGCGCTCATTGCGCTGTACCTACTGGGTGACGGCGCGTTCGCGGTGAGGTCCACCCGCGCCCGTGCCGGCACGGCCTAACCTCTGCGGTGCCGATCGATGGCGCTGCGCTCTGTCGCGACTTGCGTCGCACACCGCCCGGCGCGCCTGGGTCGTCCAGAGCGCCGTCGGGTTCAGTCCAATTGGATGTTCAGACTCTTGATAAGAGTTTCCATTTTTCGAGCCTCGCTACGCGTGAACTCTCCGAACTGCTCGGGCGTCCCCACGATGACTTCCGAGCCAATCTCCTGCCACTGCGCCCTGAACGCCGGGTCCTGGAATATTCCGCGAATCTCGGCGTTCAGGCGGTCGACGATTGATTTTGGAGTGCCCGCCGTTGTCGAGATACCGTGCCACGCGTAGTACTCAAAGTTCGGGTATCCAAGTTCGCTGATCGCGGGAACATTGGGCAGTTGTTCGGAACGGTTCTTGGTCGTCACGGCAAGCGCACGAAGCTTGCCCGACTTGATGTGCTGCACTGAACTGCCAAGAATGTCGAACATGCTTGTGACCTGCCCGCCCATCAGGTCCACGATTGCAGGACCCGCGCCCTTGTACGGGATGTGCGTGATGTCGACCTTGGCATTTGCCTTGAAGAGCTCTCCGCCAAGGTGCTGCGGAGTTCCATTGCCCGCCGATGCGAATGTCACGCGATTCTCCGGCTTCTTGGCGTACGCCACATAGTCCTCGAAGGTCTTGATCGAGCTCGTTTCTGACACCTCCAGCACCAGCGGAAACTTGGAGATCTGGACGATGGGCGCCAGATCCTTGACCGGATCGAAGCCCAGGCGCTTGTAGAGGTATTGGTTGGCCGAGAGATTGCCGCTAGCAGCAAGCAGGATGGTGTAGCCGTCGGGCTTGGCCCGCACGACCTGCATGGTTCCGATGTTGCCGCTGGCTCCGGCCTTGTTGTCCACTACGACGGGGACGTTCAGCCGCTTCGACAGTGGCGTGGCAATCAGTCTTGCCATCAGGTCCGTCGGGCCGCCCGGCGGAAAGGGCACGACAAAGGTGATGGCCTTCTCAGGCCAGTTTCCCTGCGCCATGGCTGCGAACGGTAGCAACAGCGCGGCGAGCAGAGTGAACTTCTTCATGTTTTCGTCTCCAGTGGATTAGTCATTGATTTCAGCGCGCGTCGTGAGAGTGAATTTGCAGCGCTTCGAGAAAGCGGGACACCATGTTGTAGGCGGCAATCGTGGCCGTAAGTTCGACCAGTTGCTGCGAAGTGAAGTGCGCTGCAACAGCCGCGAAAACTTCATCGTTGACCTGTATCTGCTGCGTCATCGCATCGACATAGGCCAGGACAGCTCTCTCGCGTGGGTCAAATAGGGCGCACCGTGGCCAGTCCGCCAAACCTGCCAGTTTTCCTTCCGAGACCCCTTCACCCAATGCGATAGGTGCATGCTGGTCGGCCTCGTACGGTGCGCGGTTCAGCAGCGCGACGCGCATGATGACCAGCTCGCGAAGGGCTCCGTCCAGGCTCGATCTCTGACGGATGGAAGTGAGATATGCGAGCCAACCATCGGCAACTGCCGGGCTGTGCAGAAGCATCTGGTACAGATGGAGGATGCTGCCGCGTTGGGCAACTATCCTGTCTGCCAAGGGGCGCACCTCATCGGTCTGGATTTCGGCGTAGGGAATGCGGGCCATGTTTGGAAAGCGGTCGGGGGCTTGGATGGCCGAAATCCTATCCACCGACTATCTATTGGTGAAGTTCCATATTTCTATTGATTTATAGAATCGTGGAATGAATGTTTCCCCTCGTCACCTGCGCATGTTCCTGGCCCTGGCGGAATCGCTGAATTTCAGCAAGGCGGCCGAACTGTTGTTCATGACGCAGCCCAGTCTGAGCAAGGCAGTTCGCGACCTGGAGGAGTCATTGGGACTCCCTTTGTTCGAGCGCACCACGCGGCATGTGCGCCTGACCGCCGGTGGCGCTCAACTCGTGGCGGTCGCGCGCAGCGTGGTGGGCGAGTACGAGGCTGGTCTCAAGCGATTGCAATCCTCGGCGGAGCGTGAGGCCAGGCATCTGGCCGTTGCCGCATTCCCCTCGCTGGCCAGCGTCCTCCTCCCACAAGTGTGCGCCGCGCTGGAAGCGCGTCACGCGGCGTCCCGCATCACCGTCATTGACTGCAGCAATACAACTGCAGTGGGACATGTATTGCGCTACCAGGTGGACTTCGCCCTGGCTTCGGTCGCACCTTCCCATCCGGATCTGCACTATGAGGAAGTGGTGCGGGACCGTTTCGTTCTGCTCGCCGGTGGACGTTGGAGGCGGAAACCGAAGTCTGCAGTGAGCCTGGACGAGATGACTTCCCTGCCGCTCATCACCATGACGGACAACAGCACGGCAATGCGCTACATCAGCGCCGCATACCTGCAGCGGGGCATCGAGTTCCGGCCAAAGATGCAATTCGACCAACTCGGCACGGTGGCGGCGTTCGTGGAGGAGGGACTGGGCGTTGCGGTGCTTCCCTACTTGGCTGCCATGCCGCTGCGTCGACTTCAGCGGTTCGACATTGCGGACGGCCCGCTGCGCTCCATCGGAATCGTGACTCGCCGCCTGGGCAAGCCGACCGCGATGGCCGCTGATGCCATGGTGGAGGTGCGCCGGCGATTCGAGGAGTTGATTTTGAGCAACCCCGAAGGACTACTTCCACCAACACGATCAATGCGTTGAGCAATTGTCACGGGCCATCCCAAGCCCGCACACCAGTGGAAATCGCGCCAGTCCGCAACGCCACAGACGAATGCGCCTGCGCCAGCGAGGATCGTGGTGATTTAAGCCAAACCCCCGGATCGGCGCGCTCGCGCTGATTCCGCCTGGCGCTCACCTGGCCCTTGCCCAACAAGATCGGCCGGGCCTGGGCACCGGCCTGGCGCTGCGAGATCCGGCAGAATCCGGCCGGCCATGAGCATCGGTGATCGGGCGACCCCAGTAGTTCGCGGAGTTGTCTCTCTAGACTCG
>JAFECZ010000193.1 GCA_018241905.1 Pseudomonadota bacterium | reverse complement strand
TCATGGCCCAGCTGGGCGTGCGCAAGTTCGACGACCTGATCGGCCGCGCCGACCTGCTGGACATGCGCAAGGGCATCGAGCACTGGAAGGCGCGCGGCCTGGACTTCAGCCGCCTGTTCGCGCAGCCGCAGGTGCCGGCCGACGTGGCCCGCTTCCATGTCGACTCGCAGGACCACGGCCTGGAGAAGAGCCTGGACGTCAAGCTCATCGAGAAGTCGCGCCCCGCCATCGAGAAGGGCGAGAAGGTGCAGTTCATCGAGGTGGCGCGCAACGTCAACCGCTCGGTGGGCGCGATGCTCTCGGGCGCGCTGACCAAGGCGCATCCGCAGGGCCTGCCGGACGACTCCATCCGCATCCAGCTGGAAGGCACGGGCGGCCAGTCCTTCGGTGCGTTCCTGCAGCGCGGCATCACGCTCTACCTGATCGGCGACGCCAACGACTACACCGGCAAGGGCCTGTCGGGCGGCCGCGTGGTGGTGCGCCCCAGCCTGGACTTCCGTGGCGAGGCCGCCAAGAACATCATCGTGGGCAACACCGCGCTGTACGGCGCCACCACGGGCGAGGCCTTCCTGTGCGGCGTGGCGGGCGAGCGCTTCGCGGTGCGCCTGTCGGGTGCCACTGCGGTGGTCGAAGGTACCGGTGACCATGGCTGCGAATACATGACCGGCGGCACCGTCGCGGTGCTGGGCAAGACCGGCCGCAACTTCGCAGCCGGCATGAGCGGCGGCGTGGCCTTCGTCTACGACGAGGACGGCGAGTTCGCCTCGCGCTGCAACATGTCGATGGTGTCGCTGGACAAGGTGCTGACCTCGGCCGAGCAGACCGCCAGTGTCAAGCGCGGCCTGTGGCACGGCGGCCAGACCGACGAGGCCCTGCTGCGCAAGCTGCTGGAAGACCACCACCGCTGGACCGGCAGCAAGCGCGCCCGCGAACTGCTCGACCACTGGGCCACCGCGCGCACCCGCTTCGTGAAGGTGTTCCCCAACGAGTACAAGCGCGCCTTGTCCGAGATGCACGACCGCGAAGTCGAGGCCAGCAGCAGCGGCAACAACGCCCACGTGGGCCTGGAGCCGCACGCCACCCGCGCACCGGCCAAGGTCTGAGCGCAGGCAGCAAGCAGAGATAGAAATACAAGGAAAGCACGATGGGAAAGATCACCGGCTTCATGGAGCATGAGCGCATCGAAGAGGGCTACAAGCCCGTGGACGAGCGCGTCAAGCACTACAAGGAATTCGTCGTCGGCCTCGATGCCGCGCAGGCCAAGATCCAGGGCGCGCGCTGCATGGACTGCGGCACGCCGTTCTGCAACAGCGGCTGCCCGGTCAACAACATCATTCCGGACTTCAACGACCTGGTCTATCGCAGCGACTGGCAAAGCGCCTTCGCGGTGCTCGACTCCACCAACAACTTCCCGGAGTTCACCGGCCGCATCTGCCCCGCGCCCTGCGAGGCGGCCTGCGTGCTCAACGTGAACGACGACGCGGTGGGCATCAAGTCGCTGGAGCACGCCATCATCGACCGCGCCTGGGACGAAGGCTGGGTCGCACCGCGCGTGGCCAGGCACAAGACCGGCAAGAAGGTCGCCGTGGTGGGGTCCGGTCCGGCCGGCATGGCCGCCGCCCAGCAGCTGGCGCGCGTCGGCCACGACGTGACCCTGTTCGAGAAGAACGACCGCATCGGCGGCCTGCTGCGCTACGGCATTCCCGACTTCAAGATGGAAAAGTCGCACATCGACCGCCGCGTCGAGCAGATGAAGGCCGAAGGCGTGGTGTTCCGCACCGGCGTCATGGTGGGCGCCGCCAAGGATGCGCTGGGCAAGGGCTCCAAGGTCACCAACCTGGCCAAGGAAACCGTCACGCCCGAGCAGTTGCAGAAGGAATTCGACGCGGTGGTGCTCACCGGCGGCGCCGAGCAGTCGCGCGACCTGCCCGTGCCCGGCCGCGACCTGGACGGCATCCACTTCGCCATGGAGTTCCTGCCCCAGCAGAACCGCGTGAACGCCGGCGACAAGGTCAAGGGCCAGATCCGCGCCGACGGCAAGCACGTCATCGTGATCGGCGGCGGCGACACCGGCTCCGACTGCGTGGGCACCAGCAACCGCCACGGCGCCGTGAGCGTGACCCAGTTCGAGTTGATGCCCGAGCCGCCCGAGGAGGAAAACCGCCCGCTGACCTGGCCCTACTGGCCGATCAAGCTGCGCACCAGCTCCAGCCACGAAGAGGGTTGCGAGCGCGAGTTCGCCATCTCGACCAAGGAGTTCATCGGCGACGGAAAGTCCGGCAAGGTCACCGGCCTGAAGACCGTTCGCGTCGAATGGAAGGACGGCAAGATGGCCGAGGTGCCCGGCAGCGAGCAGGTGCTCAAGGCCGACCTCGTGCTGCTGGCCATGGGCTTCGTGAGCCCCGTGTCGCCGATCCTGGAAGCCTTCGGCGTCGAGAAGGATGCCCGCGGCAACGCCAAGGCCTCGGTCGACTTCATCGGCGGCTATGCCACCAACGTACCCAAGGTGTTCGCCGCCGGCGACATGCGCCGCGGCCAGTCCCTCGTGGTCTGGGCGATCCGCGAAGGCCGCCAGGCTGCGCGCGCCGTGGACGAGTTCCTGATGGGCTACAGCGACCTGCCGCGCTGAGCGGCAGGCGCAGGAAGGTGCCTGGAAGCACCATCCTTTATCATCTTGCGACCGCAGAGCCGGGATTCCCTAGTCGGGACACCCGGCTCTCTTTTTTGCACGATGACCGACCTGGCCACCACTTCACTCGTCGAATTCCGCGATCTCGTCTTCGGGTACGAGTCGCGCGTCATCCTGGACGGCGTGTCCTTCCGGGTGCCGCGCGGCAAGGTCACGGCCATCATGGGCGCCTCGGGTGGCGGCAAGACGACCACCTTGCGCCTGATCGGCGGCCAGTTGCGCGCCCAGCGCGGTGCGGTGCTGTTCGACGGCCAGGACGTGGCCGGCTTGGGCACTGCGCAGCTCTACAAGGCGCGCCGGCGCATGGGAATGCTGTTCCAGTTCGGTGCGCTTTTCACCGACATGAGCGTGTTCGACAACGTGGCCTTTCCGCTGCGCGAGCACACCCAGCTTTCCGAAACATTGGTGCGGGACATCGTGCTGATGAAACTCGAGGCCGTGGGCCTGCGCGGCGCGCGCGACCTCATGCCCAGCGAAGTGTCGGGCGGCATGGCCCGCCGCGTGGCGCTGGCGCGCGCCATCGCGCTCGACCCCGAACTGGTGATGTACGACGAACCCTTTGCGGGGCTCGACCCGATTTCACTGGGCACGGCGGCGCAGCTCATTCGCCGGCTGAACGATTCGCTGGGCCTGACCAGCATCGTGGTCTCGCACGACCTGGAAGAGACCTTCGGCATTGCCGACCACGTGGTGATCCTGGCCAACGGCAAGGTGGCGGCCGAAGGCGCGCCGGCGCAGGTGCGCGAAAGCACCGATCCGCTGGTGCACCAGTTCGTCAATGCGCTGCCCGAGGGACCTGTGCATTTCCACTACCCCGGTGTCAGCGTGGCGGACGATTTCGGTCCCGCCGGCGGAGGTCGCGAATGAGTTGGTGGCGACCGTCCGATGTCGGCTTTGCCGTGCGCTCCAAGTTGTCCGACATGGGCTGGGGTGCCAAGCTGTTCACGCGGCTGCTGGCCCATGCCGGCAGCAGCCTGCGCCGCTTCGAGCTGGTGCGCGACCAGATCCATTTCCTTGGCAACTATTCGCTGGCGATCATCGGTGTGTCCGGCCTGTTCGTCGGCTTCGTGCTGGGCCTGCAGGGCTACTACACGCTGCAGCGCTACGGGTCGGCCGACGCCCTGGGCCTGCTGGTGGCCTTGAGCCTGGTGCGCGAACTGGGGCCGGTGGTTGCGGCCTTGTTGTTTGCGGGCCGCGCCGGCACGTCGCTCACGGCCGAGATCGGCCTGATGAAGGCGGGCGAGCAGCTCAGCGCCATGGAAATGATGGCCGTCGACCCGGTGCAGCGAATCCTTGCGCCGCGCTTCTGGGCCGGCGTCATCACCATGCCATTGCTGGCGGCCGTGTTCAGCGCCGTCGGGGTGATCGGCGGCTACGTGGTCGGCGTGGTCATGCTGGGTGTGGATTCGGGCTCCTTCTGGGGCCAGATGCAGGGCGGGGTGGACGTGTGGCGCGACGTGGGCAACGGCTTCATCAAGAGCCTGGTGTTCGGCTTCACCGTCACCTTCGTTGCCTTGCTGCAGGGCTACGAGGCGCAGCCCACGCCCGAGGGCGTGTCGCGCGCCACCACGCGCACGGTGGTCATGGCGTCGCTGGCCGTGCTGGGGCTGGACTTTGTCCTCACGGCCATGATGTTCAGCATCTGAGAGATTGAAGGGGTCGAGAAAATGCAACGCTCGAAGAACGATGTGTGGGTGGGTTTGTTTGTGCTGATCGGCGCGGCGGCGCTGCTGTTTCTTGCGCTGCAGTCGGCCAACCTGCTCAACCTGAACTTCCAGAGCACCTACAAGGTGACCGCACGGTTCGACAACATTGGTGGTCTCAAGCCACAAACCGCGGTGAAGAGCGCCGGCGTGGTGGTCGGCCGTGTCGATTCCATCACTTTCGACGACAAGAGTTTTCAGGCGGATGTAACGCTTGCACTGCAAAGCCGTTACAGTTTCCCCAAGGACAGCTCCCTGAAGATCCTGACCAGCGGCCTGCTCGGCGAGCAGTACATCGGCATCGAAGCCGGTGCCGACGACAAGAATCTGCAGGCGGGCGACCGCATCAGCGCCACGCAGTCCGCAGTGGTGCTTGAAAACCTGATCAGCCAGTTCCTCTACAGCAAGGCCGCCGAGGGCAGCCAGCCTGCAGCGGGCAACAACAAGAAATGAAGTTCTTCTCGATTCGCACCGTGGCAGCCCGCGTCCACGGTGGCGCTCAAGCGCGACGGCTGGTTGCCGCCGCAATCGCTGCCGCCTGCCTGGGCGGCTGCGCGACGGGGCCGCAGGCCAATCCGGCCGATCCCCTGGAGCCCTTCAACCGCGGCGTCGCCAAGTTCAACGACACCCTCGACGACGCCGTGATGCGCCCGGTGGCGGTTGGCTACGAAAAGGTCGTGCCGCAAATGGTACGTACGGGCGTTTCCAACTTCTTCAACAACCTGGTGGACGTCTGGAGCTTTGCCAACAGCGTGATGCAGTTGCGTGCCGAGCGCAGTGCTCAGACCTTCATGCGGGTGAACGTCAACACCTTCTTCGGCCTGGGTGGCCTGCTGGACGTCGCGTCCGAACTCGGCATCGAGCGCTTTCGCGAAGACTTCGGCCAGACCCTGGGCCGCTACGGCGTCGGCCCTGGCCCGTACCTGGTGCTGCCCATCCTCGGGCCTTCCACGCTGCGCGACACGGCAGCCCTTCCGGTGGACTACTACGGCGGCCTGATCTCCAACGTGGGCGACATTCCGGTGCGCAACTCGCTGTACGTCATGCGCCTGATCGACGCGCGGGCCCAACTGCTGCCGGTGGACCGCCTGCTGCGCGACGCCGCGCTGGACCGCTACTCGCTCACGCGCGACGTGTACCTGCAGCGCCGGCGCAACGACGTCTACGACGGAAATCCGCCCGAAGAACCGTAACGGCGCGACAAAGGCCTACAGCGCCGCGGGAACCTGGCGCACGGTGCCGACCCCAATGGGAAATTGGAATATGGTGCGTGCAATGAATCGAACAGGGAATTTCACATCATGAATAAACAGCCGACGAACACTCTTCCTCTCCAGCGCCGTGGCTTTGCCCGCGTGCTGATGGCCGGCGCCCTCCTGGTGGGCGCAGCCATTGGTTTCGCGCCGCTGGCCCGCGCCGCCGACGAAGCGCCCGACGTGCTGGTCAAGCGCCTGACGGTCGACATGCTGCAGTCGCTCAAGACCGACAAGACGATCAAGGGCGGCGACCTCCAGAAGATCATGCAACTGGTCGACGCCAAGGTCATGCCCAACGTCAACTTCCAGCGCATGACGGCCTCGGCCGTCGGCCCGAAGTGGCGCGAAGCCACGCCCGAGCAGCAAAAGCGCCTGCAGGACGGCTTCAAGACGCTGCTGGTGCGCACCTATGCCGGTGCGCTGGACCAGGTGACCGACCAGGAAGTCACGGTCAAGCCCTTCCGCGGATCCGCCGACGACAAGGAAGTGCTGGTGCGTACCGAGGTGCGCGGCAGCGGCGAGCCGGTGCAGCTGGACTACCGCCTCGAGAAGACGCCGGGCGAAGCCGGCGGCTGGAAGATCTACAACCTGAACGTGATGGGCATCTGGCTGGTCGATACCTACCGCAGCCAGTTCACGCAGGAAATCAATGCCAAGGGCATCGACGGCCTGATCGCCACCCTGGAGGCGCGCAACAAGGCAGGCGCCCCCGCTCCCGCCCCCGGCGCCAAGAGCTGATCGACTGCGCCCATGATGCTGGTCCTGCCGCCCCGGCTGACTCATGAAGAGGCGCCGGCCTGCATGCGAATGCTCCAGGAGGGCATCGCCAGCCACAACGGGTCTTCCACGGTGGTGGACGCCAGCGCGCTCGAGCAGTTCGACTCGTCGGCATTGGCGGTTCTGCTCGATTGCCGGCGCGAGGCCACCTCGCTCGGGCGCGGTTTCGCGGTCAAGGGCCTGCCGGCCCGACTGCGCGAGCTGGGGTCTCTGTACGGCGTTGCAGCACTGCTGCCGGCGGCGCCCTAGGCGCAAACAGCAGCCGGCGCGGGCGAGGGAAATCCCGGCCCCGGTAAAATCTCGGGCTCCCATGCCCGCCATCTCCTTCCAGTCGGTCTCCAAGACCTATCCCCCTTCGCGCCAGCAACGGGCCCAAGGCAAGGCCGGCCTGAAGGCGTTGAACGACGTCAGCTTCGACATCCAGGAGGGCGAGTTCTTCGGCCTGCTGGGGCCCAACGGCGCAGGCAAGACCACGCTGATCAGCATCCTGGCCGGCCTTTCGAGGCCCACGTCCGGTGCGGTGCACGTCAACGGCTTCGATGTACAGCTGCAGTTTGCGCAGGCTCGGCGCCAGTTGGGCGTGGTGCCGCAAGAGCTGGTGTTCGACCCGTTCTTCAACGTGCGCGAGGCCCTGCGCATCCAGTCCGGCTACTTCGGCATCCGCAACAACGACGACTGGATCGACGAGCTGCTGTCCAGCCTGGGCCTGGCGGACAAGGCCACCGCCAACATGCGCCAGCTGTCAGGCGGCATGAAGCGCCGCGTGCTGGTGGCCCAGGCCCTGGTGCACAAGCCGCCGGTGATCGTGTTGGACGAGCCCACGGCCGGCGTGGACGTCGAGCTGCGCCAGACCTTGTGGCAGTTCGTGGCCAAGCTCAACAAGCAAGGGAGCACCGTGCTGCTCACCACCCACTACCTGGAAGAGGCCGAGGCCCTGTGCAACCGCATCGCCATGCTCAAGCAGGGCCGCGTGATTGCGCTGGACCGCACCAGCGAGCTGCTGCGCTCGGCCGCAAGCAACGTGCTGCGCTTCAAGACCGACGGCCAGCTGCCGTGGGAAATCGCCCGCAATGCCCGCATTACCGGGCGCATCGTCCAGTTGCCGGCGCAGAACGCGCATGAAGTGGAGCAGCTGCTGGCGGCCATCCGGCAGGCCGGCCTGGCGGTGGAAGACGTCGAGATGCGCAAGGCAGACCTGGAAGACGTGTTCATCGACCTGATGGCGGGTGAGCAGACTCCGTTGGAGGTGGCGCGATGAGCAGCGAGGACACGAAGTGCCGAGCGAGGGGGCTCAGATGAGCGCAGCGCCGGGCCGCCCCAAGCAAGCGAACACCCCCTCGGGGGGCAGCGAGGACACGAAGTGCCGAGCGAGGGGGCTCAGATGATGATTACCGCTACCGGCTGGCGCGCGCTTCTGTACAAGGAAGTGCTGCGCTTCTGGAAGGTGGGCTTCCAGACCGTGGGCGCGCCGGTGCTCACCGCAGTGCTCTACCTCATGGTCTTCGGCCATGTGCTGGAAGACCATGTAAAGGTCTACGGCAGCGTGAGCTACACCGCATTCCTCATCCCCGGCCTGGTGATGATGAGCGTGCTGCAGAACGCCTTTGCCAACAGCTCGTCCTCGCTCATCCAGAGCAAGATCATGGGCAACCTCGTGTTCGTGCTGCTCACGCCGCTATCGCACTGGGGCTGGTTCTTCGCCTACGTGGGCTCGTCCATCGTGCGCGGCCTTGCCGTGGGCGTGGGCGTGTTCATCGTGTGCCTGTTCTTCGCCGTGCCCGGCTTCACGCAGCCGCTGTGGGTGCTGGCGTTCGCCTTCCTGGGCGCCGCCATGCTGGGTACCCTGGGGCTCATCGCCGGGTTGTGGTCGGAGAAATTCGACCAGATGGCGGTGTTCCAGAACTTCCTGATCATGCCCATGACCTTCCTGTCGGGCGTGTTCTATTCCATTCATTCGCTGCCGCCCTTCTGGCAGAAGGTGAGCCACCTCAACCCGTTCTTCTACATGATCGACGGCTTTCGCTACGGCTTCTTCGGCGTGAGCGATGCCTCGCCGTGGCTGAGCCTGGGCATCGTGGGCGGCGCGTGGCTGCTCGTCAGCGCCCTGGCCGTGCACCTTCTGCGCATCGGCTACAAGATTCGAGGCTAACCCCATGACCGCCGACGAACTCAAATCCATCATCGCCGCAAGCCTGCCTTGCGAGCACATCGCGCTCGAGGGCGACGGCCGCCATTGGTACGCCACCATCGTCTCGGCCGAATTCGAGGGCAAGCGCCCCATCGCACGGCACCAGCGGGTCTACAAGACACTCGGTGAGAAAATGCATACCGACGAGGTGCATGCCCTGTCGATGAAGACCTTCACCCCGGCCGAGTGGGCCGCCCAACCGCGATAGCGCCAATAGGCCCCAGCCCTCACTCTTTCTGGACTGCTCATGGACAAATTGCTGATTCGCGGCGGGCGCCAGCTCCGCGGCGAAGTACCCGTTTCCGGCGCCAAGAACGCCGCCTTGCCCGAACTGTGCGCCGCGCTGCTCACCGACCAGCCGGTGGTGCTGCACAACGTGCCCCGCCTGCAGGACGTGGCCACCATGCTCAAGCTGGTGCGCAACATGGGCGTGAAGGCCGAGCGCGACCTC
>JAFECZ010000192.1 GCA_018241905.1 Pseudomonadota bacterium | reverse complement strand
GTTGTCAGCGTATAGCCTGCGATGGTGATCGGTTCTTTGGGTTTCCACATGATTGATCAAAACGGCTGCTGGCGTTTGAACAGAGTCTCCAGCGCAAGTTCTGTTGAAGGGCTTCTGAGTCGGGGGGCTCCGGCATCTCAACGGTGTCACAGTCCATCGATTCCCGGGTGACAGTTTGTTGTCGATTGGCGCTTGCGCAACTTTTGAGCAACTCTTAGCTACGGGCTATTCCTAGCCAGCGAGTATGGATTAATGCAGTAGTACGGTGGCTTTCAGAGAATGCAAGCCCTTCAGCTGTGCGCCGCCTTGCGCGCCGCGCAAGCGGCTGGTTCTGCGCCGGGGCGTCGACGGGGATTCACTATTTCAGGGAACGGAGCGCCTTGCCTCCAGGGACCGGCAATGGCAGTGCTGGCCGATGGTCCGCACATCCCGCCTGACGCAGCGGTGCAGGACGCACCGGATGGGCTAGGTGCCCGTCAGAGCTGCAGTCCACGGTTCAAGCGGGGACTTCCGATCCGATCCTGCGGCCTCAGTCGTCGTTCCCGTCGTCGCCTTCGCCTCGCTGACCACGACCGCTGCCGTCGCCACCGTGGTCATCTGCCTGGGCCAGCGAGATCATCAGAATCTTGCAGTTCGCCAGGCCGCGCAAGCCCGCTGCGCCCACTTGGCTAGCGCAGCACGAGGACGGGCAGTGTGGAATGGGTCAGCACATGTTGCGTCTCGCTGCCCAACAACAGACGCTTGATGCCCTTGCGCCCGTGCGACGCCATGACAATGAGGTCGCACTTGTGCTTCCTGGCCGCCAGCAGGAGGGCCTGTGCCACCAGGTCGCTGCTGATGGCAGCGGTCCTGGTCTTCACCCCTAGGGCATTGGCCCGCTGCGCGACGCGCTCAAGCAGGTCCTGAGCTTCGTGTGACCACCGGCTCTCGATGGCGCCGATCTCCTGTGCAGAGAAGCGCGCTGCGCCTTCAAAGTAGCTCAGGGGATAGCGCGGCACCACGTTCACAACCAGCAACTCCGCCTGGTGGGTGCGCGCCATGTCGATGGCGCATTTCTCTGCCTTTCTCGACAGGGTGCTGCCATCAGTGGCGACCAGGATCTTCTTGAACATGGGTTGTTGCTCAGGACTGGACTTGACTTGACAGATGCCAGCTTAGGCTCCGGCGTGCCTGCGGCCTTGATGTAGATCAAGTCAGCAACTGGCGTGCGGCAGAGGGCAGCACGCGTGGGCCACCGACAAGGCTGGGAACCCGACGAGGACGCCCGCCCTGCCCGTCGGCCGAGGGTCCCCTTGAGTCTCTGGCCTTTTGCATCGGAGGTCCGATGTACCCCGCGCCTGCTTGAGCTGCGTCGGAGGCAACGCGTGTTCATCGATCGCTGCCCGCCATTGCGCCGTCCCGCAGCTTCTTTGATCCAGCGCAACGCACGTCGGCCTCGCGATTCCTAAAGTGCAGTCATACCAGTCAACCCGCATGAGGCACACCATGAAGACCGATGCCCAACTGCAGAACGACGTCGAGGCCGAACTTGCCTGGGATCCAGAGGTGACCCACACCAATGTGGGCGTGCTGGTCAGGGATGGCGTCGTGACACTCACCGGCTATCCCTCGAGCCACTCGGAGAAATACGCCATCGAGCGAGCGAGCCGGCGCGTGGCGGGAGTGCGTGCCATTGCCGTGGAACTGCAAGTCAGGTTGACGCAGGGGGACGTTCGACCCGATGGCGACATCGCTCTTGCGGCCACGCGCGCACTTGCTTGGAATGCCCTGCTGGCCGACCAGAAGATCGGCGTCATGGTGGAGGGCGGTGACGTCACGCTCTCGGGCGAGGTTGAATGGCAATTCCAGCGGCGCGCCGCCGAAGCGGCCGTTCGGACCTTGCTAGGCGTGACGGCAGTCACCAACCAGATCGTGGTCAATCCCAAGATCAGTGCAGACAACATCGCCGCAAAGATTGACCGCGCGCTGGCCCGGCAGGCGCACCGCGAGGCGCGCAACATCCAGGTCGTCGTGGACGGCGCGGCCCTTACTCTGCGCGGCCAGGTCCATTCATGGGCAGAGTGGCACGCCGCGCAAGGCGTGGCCTGGTCCGCGCCGGGCATTGCCACAGTCACCAACGATCTGCTCGTCGTCGTCTAGTTCGCTGCGCATTGGCGGCGGTAACCGGTAGTCGAGGAGGTGAAGATGTATCAGCGAATTCTTGTTCCGATCGACGGCAGCGACACATCGCTGCTGGGCGTGGATGAGGCCATCCGGCTGGCGCGCATGACTGGCGGTCGGCTGCGTTTCGTGCAGGTGATCGACGAGCTGTCTGTCGCGCTCGCCGTGGACACCTACGGTGGGTACCTGGGCGACCTGCCTGCTGCGCTGGATCAAAGCGCCACCGAGCTGCTCAAGGGCGTCAAGGCCCGCGCCAGAGCCGCGGGCGTCGAGGCGGAAGCGGTGCTGCATGACAGTTTCAACGACAAGGTCGCCGACATCGTGGCGGAGCAGGCTCGCCAATGGCCTGCCGACCTCATCGTCCTGGGAACCCATGGGCGCCGTGGTGTGCGACGGCTGGTCCTGGGCAGCGGGGCCGAGAACATCCTGCGTGCGGCGCCCGTGCCTGTGCTGCTGGTGCGTGCGCGGCGGCGAGCCGACGAGCTCCCACCCGCGCAGGATCCCGTCCACGCGAGTCTTGCCTCGGCGGCGCTGTCGATGGAATAGGCGCGCGAGTCATGCAGATCCAGTTTCTTGGTGCATCGGGCACCGTCACGGGTTCGCGCTATCTGCTGACCCATGAAGGGCGTCGTCTTTTGGTCGACTGCGGGCTATTCCAGGGCGTGAAGGAGCTGCGTCTTCGCAACTGGCAGCCGCTGCCCGTCGATGCCTCGGCCATCGATGCCGTGCTTCTGACCCATGCCCACCTCGACCACAGCGGCTTTTTGCCGCGGCTCGTTTGCCTGGGCTTCAAGGGCCCGGTGTTCTGCACGGAAGGCACGCGCGAGCTGTGCGGGCTGCTGCTGCCCGATTCTGGTCATCTGCTCGAAGAAGAAGCCGACTTCGCCAACCGGCATGGATTCAGCAAGCATCGGCCGGCCTTGCCCCTTTACACCGAGGCGGATGCCCGAGCCGCCTTGGCCTCTTTTCAGATCTGCGCCTTCGACGAGTCCTTCTCGCCGTGGCCAGGATGGCGCGTTCGGCTCACCCGGGCCGGGCACATCCTGGGGGCAGCCAGCGCGCGGATCGAATGGGACCGGGGCAGCATCCTGTTCTCGGGCGACCTCGGGCGAAGCGATGACCTGGTGATGCGCGCACCCCAGCCCTGCGAGCCGGCCGGCTACGTGGTCGTTGAGTCGACCTACGGCGACCGGCTTCATCCCACATCTGACGTTCTCGAAGAGGTCGCTCAGGTCGTCAACCGCACGGCAGCGCGAGGCGGGACGGTGGTGATTCCCTCGTTCGCCGTTGGACGTGCGCAGACCCTGCTGTACTGTCTGCGCAAGCTCAAGGACGATGGCCGCATACCGGAAATGCCCGTCTACCTCAACAGCCCCATGGCCGCAGACACCACCGGCATCTATTGCCGCCACCTCGACGAGCACCGCCTGGCCGCCAAGGACTGCGCCGCCCTCGGCAAGTCGGCCACCATCGTCAACACGGTGGAGGAGTCCAGGCGCCTGAACGAGTTGCGCTTTCCTTCCATCATCGTCTCGGCCAGCGGGATGGCCACGGGCGGTCGGGTGCTTCATCACCTCAAGGCCTACGCACCGGACGAGCGCAACACCCTTCTCTTCTCCGGCTTCCAGGCGGCGGGCACACGCGGCGCAGCCTTGGTGGCGGGCGCCAGGACCATCAAGATTCACGGCAGCGATGTGCCCGTGCGTGCCGAGGTCGTGCAACTACAGAACCTGTCGGCGCATGCTGACCGGGGCCAGCTCCTGGCATGGCTGGCACCTCTGGCGAGCGCACGGCGCATCTTTGTGACGCACGGCGAGGCAGTGGCATCCGATGCGCTGCGCCTGGCCATCAAGGCGCGCTACTGGACGCCGGTCACCGTGCCCGGCGACGGGGACACGTACCAGTTATGAAGCCACGCACCTTGAAGCCATCGATCCTCTTCGCCTCGATCGTCCTGCTCATCGCGGCCGTCGTCTGGCTGGCCTTCAGCGCCATCCTGGCCATCGTGACCCGCGACTAGTCAGCACCCCAGTCAGCAGTGTGTGTGTGTCGAGGGAAAACCCTCCGAGGGACCGCTTGTTCGCAAGAAATGACAACGATAACATCGAGCGTGGAGGGCGACGGCTGAGATCGTGCTCACGCGATGCCCGTGGCAGGTGGAATTTCACCCGCCTGTCGCCATAAATGACAACGTTATCAAACGACAAACTTGGAGATGACATGAGCTTCCAGATCCAGCGCCGTACGTTGGCCTTTGTCCTGGCCATCGCAGCCGGTGCCCTGGGCGCAGCGACGCACGCAGGCGCCGCCGACCCGGGCGCCGCGTATTTCACGGGCAAGAACGTGAAGATCATCGTGCCCAATCCGGCCGGGGGCACCTCCGACATCCTGGCGCGGCTTCTTGCCCCCAAGCTGGCCGAGGCATTGGGCGGCACGGTCCTGGTGGACAACAAGCCAGGCGCTACGGGGAACCTGGGATCCGACTTCGTCGCCAAGTCCGCGCCTGACGGCCTCACGCTGCTGCTCAACGACATTGGTTCGCTGGCGATTGCGCCGAGCGTTTTTCCTGCCCTACCGTTCGATCCGGTCAAGGACTTCGCCCCCGTTGGCTTGGTGGCGTATTCGCCGCATATCCTGGCGGCGAATCCGGCGCTGCCTGCCAAGGACGTGAAGGAGCTGATCGCGTTGGCCAAGGCGAAACCCAACTCGATCAACTTCGCCATCTCGGGCACGGGCGGCGCCAATCACCTGGCGGGCATCGACTTCGCCATGCGTACCGGCATCGTGTGGACGTACATCCCGTACAAGGGCGGGTCCCAAGCTATCAACGACGTAATGGCCGGGCAGGCGGATCTGCTGTTCAACGGCATGGTCGCCACCTACCCGATGGTCAAGGCTGGCAAGCTCAAGGCCCTGGCCATCTCCAGCGCGAAGCGCTTCCCGGGTGCCCCGGAGATCCCGACCGTCGCCGAAGCCGCTGGTCTGGCGGGCTTCGAGACCGGCTCATTCCAGGGAATCGTCGCGCCAGCGGGCACGCCTGCGGCGGTCGTCGCAACCCTCCACGGCGCCCTCGAGAAGATCCTGGCCGCGCCAGACATGCAAAAGCGCCTGCAGGAACTTGGCGCGGAATATCGTCCAGGCACGTCGGCTCAGTTCGGCGAATTCATCAAGACCGAGAAGGCACGGTGGGCCAAGGTCGTGAAGGACTCGGGTGCCAAGTTCGACTAAGGACCGCATGGCCCCGGGGAGAACGCCTAGGTGAGAGTGGTCTGGCGCTCGATCAGCCGAAATCCGACGTCCACGATGGGCTGAGGCACGGCCTCGCCTCGACAGCGATCGATGATCAGGCGCGCTGCGATGCGTCCGATCTCTGATCCGTCGACATGGACAGTGGAAATCGACGGCACGGTGTGTGCGCTGAAATCGGCGTTGCCGAACCCGCAGATCGCCAGGTCCTGGGGCACCCGCAGTCCACGCGCCAATGCCTCGACCATGACGCCCTGGGCCAACTGATCCGAGCTGCAGCACACAGCCTGCAGCTGGGGATCCATCGCGAGCAGTTCCCCCAGCGCACGCCGCCCCAGTTCCAGCGAACTGGGCGCCGGCACGAGCGCCGTGGGCACCTTGCGTCCCAGGGTGGTCTCGAAGCCGTCGCGGCGCATTCGCGCGCGGTGGTCGTCGCCACTGGCGATGCCGATGTGCTGCCACCCCTTGCTCAGAAAGTACCCGCCCAACGCGCTCCCGACCTTCAGGTGCGAGAACCCGACGAGCATGTCGATGGGCCGCTCGCTCAAGTCCCAGGTTTCCACCACTGGGATACCGGACTGGCGCAGCCGGTCACGCGCCTTTTGTGACTGGATCAACCCTGTGATGACGATGCCATCGGGTTGGCGCCCGATCATGGTGTTGAGCACCTGCTCTTCCACCTCGGCGTCGTAGTAGGTCTGCCCGAGTATGAGTTGGTAGCCCGCCGTCGCCAGCTCGCCGGTCAAGGTCTGGACCGTCGGCAGGAACTGGGCCACAGCCAGGGCGGGAACGATGCCCGCCACCATCAGGCTGCGCTTGGATTTCAGGCCGCCGGCCAGCAGATTAGGGATGTAGCCCGTGGCGTCGACTGCCGCGCGGACCTTGGCGATAGTTCGCTCGGACACGACGCTCGGATTGCTCAGCGCCCGTGAGGCCGTGATAAGGGACACCCCCGCGGCTTTGGCGACGTCGTGCAAGGTGGCGGCCTTGGCCGCGCTCGGGTGGTTCATGGGTTTGCGAAAGCCTCAGGTGTGGCCCGACGACCACGTCGCGAGTCCAGCGATGACAACGATAACAAAATGCCCGCACGCTGCAAGGACCGAGCTGGATGCATCTCACATCCCCCGGACATCGAATCCTCCTGCTCAATGCGCCGCTGGATTGTTGCAGGTTGACGTTCAAAATGACAACGCTATCATATGCGCTGTGCCAAAGCCTAGAGTGAATGCGTCTAGGTTGCGGCCAAAGAGACAGGCGGATCATTTCCCGCCGAAAATGATAACGTTATCAATCGAAATCGATCGTTGGCGCCCGGTCGCGCCAGACATTGGAGACATCCCCCATGAAGAAACTGCTGGCATCCCTGGCGATCAGCGCCACCGTCCTGAGTGTCCATGCCCAGAACTGGCCGGATAAGTCCGTCACGCTGGTCGTGCCCTTCCCGCCGGGCGGCTCGACCGACCAGGTGGCGCGCGCCGTCAGCCCGAAGCTGATGGAGAAGTTCAAGCAGACCTTCGTGGTGGACAACCGGGCCGGGGCCACGGGCACTATCGGCGCGACCTTCGTCAAGCGTGCGCCGGCCGACGGCTACACCTTCCTGGTGACGTCCTTGGGGCCGCTGGTCATCGTTCCGCATCTGATCAAGGGCCTGCAGTACGACCCGCTGAAGGACTTCGACCTCATCACGGTGGCCGTGGCCTCGCCCAACGTGCTGGTGGTGCCGACGAACTCCCCGCACAGGAGCGTGGCCGATGTCATCGCCTTCGAGAAGGCGCATCCGGGCAAGATGAGCTTCGCCTCGGCCGGCAATGGTTCGAGCGACCACCTCACGGCCGAGTTGTTCTGGCAGCAGACCGGGACCAAGGGCATCCATGTACCCTACAAGGGCGGCGCGCCGGCGCAAACGGACCTCATGGGCGGCCAGGTGGACGCCTCGTTCCAGAACATTAACGCGGTGTACCAGTACATCAAGGCCGGCAAGATGCGCGCTCTGGCCATCACCAGCCCCAAGCGCTCGCCCCTCCTGCCAGACGTGCCGACCCTGGCCGAGGCAGGTGTCAAGAACGTGGAGGTGGCCTCCTGGCAGGCCATCGTCGCGCCCAAGGGCCTGCCACCGGCCCTGCGCGACAAGGCCCAGGCCGCATTTGTCGAAGCCCTGAACGATCCTGCCGTCAAGGAGCCGTTCACTGCCATTGGCTTCGAGATGGTGGCCAACACGCCCGCCCAGTTTGCCGAGTTCCAGAAGAAGGAATACGCCCGCTGGAAGCAGGTGGTTGAGACCGGAAAGATCACGATCGACTGATTCGGCCACAGCTTCCCCCGCCCACCTGACCCGACCCACTCGCCGACGCTCATGACCGCCAGTACTTCCAGCCTTCCCAACGACAGCATTGCCTGGATGCGCATCTCCTCGTGCTACCTGCCGCTGGCCACGCCGATCAGCGATGCGAAGGTGCTCACCGGCCGACAAAAGCCGATGACCGAGATCGCGATGCTATTTGTCGAGATCGAGAGCAAGGACGGCCACCAGGGCCTGGGCTTGAGTTACTCGAAGCGCGCGGGCGGTCCCGGACAGTTCGCGCATGCCAAGGAAATCGCGCCCGCACTGATCGGCGAGGATCCCAGCGACATCTCCAAGCTCTGGACCAAGCTGTGCTGGGCCGGCGCGTCGGTCGGGCGCAGCGGCATGTCGACGCAGGCCATCGGCGCCTTCGACGTCGCGTTGTACGACCTCAAGGCGCGTCGCGCGGGGCTGTCGCTGTCCAAGTTGTTGGGGTCGCAGCGCGACTCGGTCCAGTGCTACAACACCTCGGGCGGCTTCCTGCATACGCCCATCGATCAGTTGCTCGGCAACGCCGCCGCCTCCCGAGAGCGCGGGATCGGTGGTATCAAGCTCAAGGTCGGCCAGCCCGACGGCAAGTTGGACATCCAGCGCGTGGAAGCGGTTCGCAAGCACCTGGGCGAACATGTGCCGATCATGGTCGATGCCAACCAGCAATGGGACCGCCCGACCGCGCAGCGCATGTGCCGCATCTTCGAGCAATTCAATCTGGTGTGGATCGAGGAGCCGCTCGATGCGTATGACAACGAAGGCCACGCGGCCCTGGCGGCAACCTTTGATACGCCCATTGCCACCGGAGAGATGCTCACGAGCGTCGCCGAGCATGGCGAGCTCATCCGCCATCGCGCGGCCGACTATCTGATGCCCGACGCGCCGCGGGTTGGCGGTATCACACCTTTCCTCAAGATCGCATCGCAGGCCGAGCATGCCGGGCTGATGCTCGGCCCGCATTTCGCCATGGAGCTGCACGTGCACCTGGGCGCCATCTACCCGACCGAGCCCTGGGTGGAGCACTTCGATTGGCTCGAGCCACTGTTCAACGAGCGCCTCGAGATCAAGGATGGCCGAATGATCGTGCCCACCCGTCCGGGCCTGGGGCTGAGCCTGAGTGAACAGGCCCGAGCATGGACGCGTGAGGTCGTCGAAGTCGGCAAGCGTGCTTGACCGCTGATCCCGCAATGCCTGACCAACAGATCATGGACCCACAAGCCAGCAACGTCGCCCGTGCGCCCCTGTACATCATCATGGACGCGCGCGACAACGTCGCGATCGTCGCCAACGACGGCGGCCTGCCTGCGGGCACCGTCTTTTCCTCGGGCCTCACG
>JAFECZ010000191.1 GCA_018241905.1 Pseudomonadota bacterium | reverse complement strand
GGTTTCCAGCGGCGCCATTGCAGAAGGCATGAAGCGCCTGGGCTGGAAGACCCGTCCGCACGAAGTGCACGAACTCCAGGCCGCCGCAGCCGTGGGCCAGATGGGCCTGGCGCAGATGTACGAGACCAAGCTGCGCGAGAACGACCTGGGCAGCGCCCAGGTGCTGCTCACGCATGCCGACCTGGCCGACCGCGAGCGCTACCTCAATGCCCGCTCGACCTTGCTGACCCTGCTGGGCCTGGGCGTCGTTCCGGTGATCAACGAGAACGACACGGTGGTCAACGACGAGATCAAGTTCGGCGACAACGACACGCTGGGCGCGCTGGTGGCCAACCTGGTCGAGGCCGATGCGCTGGTGATCCTGACCGACCAGAAGGGCCTGTACACGGCCGACCCGCGCAAGGACGCTGCCGCCCAGTTCGTGCACGAAGCCAGCGCGGGCGACCCGGCGCTGGAGCAGATGGCTGGCGGTGCTGGCAGCAGCATCGGCAAGGGCGGCATGATCACCAAGATCCTGGCGGCCAAGCGCGCTGCGGGTTCGGGCGCTTCCACCGTGATCGCCTGGGGGCGCGAGGCGGACGCGCTGGTTCGCCTGTCCAAGGGCGAAGCCATCGGCACGCTGCTGGTGGCGCAGACGCCCAAGCACCAGGCGCGCAAGCGCTGGATGGCCGACCATCTGCAACTTCGCGGCGCGGTTACCGTGGATGCGGGTGCGGCGGCCAAGTTGCGCGGAGAAGGCAAGAGCCTGCTGCCCATCGGCATGACGGTGGTGGAGGGCGAGTTTTCACGCGGCGACGTGATCGCGGTGCGCGGGCCGGACGGCGCCGAAGTGGCGCGCGGGCTGGCCAACTACTCGAGCGCCGAAGCGCGGCTGCTGTGCCGCAAGGCGTCGGGCGAGATCGAGCGACTGCTCGGCTACGTGGCCGAGCCGGAAATGATCCACCGCGACAACATGATCCTGACGGCCGCTTCGGCCTGATCTCGCATCAGTTGATGTATTCGGGCTTGCGCAGGGCCCGCACCATTTCATCCGCTGTCGCTCGCGGCGCACCGTTTCTGCAAAGCGCTTGCTGAGCCAGGGCCAGGCTGTAGCGCGTCTTGGCCAGGTTCAGGGATGCCCACTCCGGATTTTCGACCGGGTGCCAGGAATCGCCGCTGTAGCGCGCGTAAGTCTTGATTTCGCCGGTGGCGCAGCGCACCCCGTCGTAGAAGGCGTTTACCGCCGCGCCCGGCCCCGTGCTCTTGGCAATCGCGACATAGCGCACCACGCCGTCGCCGGTCACCACGAGGGTCTTGGGGTCGACGCCGTACTGCAGGTCGTACACGCGGGGCATGTCGATCTGGAGCATGCGCCGCACGTCGAATTCCGGCGCCGGAGGCACCGGGGATTCCTTCCAGTCGGGATCGGTGAAGAGCTGCGCCGACGCAGCCTGCGCCAGTGCCAGCGCGGGCAGCGCAACGAGAAGCAGCCGGCTAGCGCGGTGCAAGAAACTGGTTGGGCGCCGGCGTGGAGCCCTCGGGAGCAGACGGAACATTGGGATCGGGTTCAAAGGTGGCGCCAGGCGGCAGCTCGAAGTTCGGCTCGTGCCCGCCGACGGCGGGATGGCGATCGAACTCGCGGCCGCGCACGTTGCCACGCAGAAAGCGGTTGCGGAAATCCTGGCGGGGCAGGTAGCGGGCGAGCTCGGTCAGCGCCATTTCGTAGACGCCGCGCTTGAACTCGACAACGACGTCCAGCGGTACCCAGTAGTCGTGCCAGCGCCAGGCGTCGAATTCAGGATGGTCGGTGGCACGAAGATTCAGGTCCCAGTCGTGACCCGTGAGTTGAAGCAGATACCAGATCTGCTTCTGGCCCTTGTAGTGACCGCGCGCGTCGCGGCGGATGAACCGATCCGGCACCTCGTAGCGCAACCAGTCGCGAGTGCGGGCCACGATGCGCACGTGCTCCGGCGAAAGGCCGACCTCCTCGTGCAGCTCCCGGTACATGGCCTGCTCAGGGCTTTCGCCGCGGTCAATTCCGCCTTGCGGAAACTGCCATGAATGGGTGCGTATGCGCTTGCCCCAGAAAACCTGATTGCGATGGTTGAGCAGGATGATGCCGACGTTGGGCCTGAAGCCATCTCGGTCGAGCATAATCGAACCCCAATTTTTGAACTGAGTCGATTATGCATGCCGGGTTGCGCTCGGCAAGTAGACCGGTTTCCTGGCCCTCGCCCCGGGGCATCCTAGTTTTCCCGCATATCTGAGCCGCCACCCGATGAAAGCCTCCCGTTTCTTCGTCTCCACCCTCAAGGAAGCACCGGCCGACGCAGAAGTCGTCAGCCACCGCCTGATGACCCGCGCCGGCATGATCAAGAAGCTGGGTGCCGGCGTCTATACCTACATGCCCATGGGCCTGCGGGTGATCCGCAAGGTGGAGGCCATCGTGCGCGAGGAAATGAACCGCGCCGGTGCCGTGGAAGTGACCATGCCGGTGGTGCAGCCCGCCGAGCTGTGGGAGGAAAGCGGCCGATTCGACAAGATGGGCCCCGAACTGCTTCGCATCAAGGACCGCCACGAGCGCGACTACGTGGTGCAGCCCACCAGCGAAGAGGTGGTGACCGACATCGCCCGCCAGGAAATCCGCAGCTACAAGCAGCTGCCGCTCAACCTCTACCAGATCCAGACCAAGTTCCGGGACGAGCGCCGTCCGCGCTTCGGCCTCATGCGCGGACGCGAGTTCACCATGAAGGACGCCTACAGCTTCGACCGCGACCTCGACGCTGCCAAGACCAGCTACCAGGTGATGTCGCAGGCATACCGCCGCATCTTCGACCGCTTCGGCCTGCGCTACCGCGCCGTGCGCGCCGACAGCGGCGCCATCGGCGGCGACATGAGCGAGGAATTCCAGGTGATCGCCGCCACCGGCGAAGACGCGATCGTCTACAGCCCCGAGAGCGACTACGCGGCCAACATGGAAAAGGCCGAGGCGCTGGCACCCGCCGGCCCGCGCCCGCCTGCGAGCCAGCAGGCCACCAAGACCCCGACCCCCGGCAAGGCCACCTGCGAGGAAGTGGCCGAACTGCTGGGCGTCCCGCTGTCCACCACCGTCAAGTCGCTGGTGCTGGCCACCGACGAGACCAACGACAAGGGCGAGATCGTCGGCTCGCAGGTCTGGCTGCTGCTGGTGCGCGGCGACCACGACATGAACGAGATCAAGGTCAGCAAGGTGCCCGGCTTGAACGAGGGCTTCCGCTTTGCGACGGTGCCCGAGATCGAGGAGCACTTCGGCGCCAAGCCCGGCTACCTCGGTCCGCTGGACCTGAAGAAGCCGGTCAAGCTGGTGGCCGACCGCGACGTGGCCGTCATGGCCGACTGGATCTGCGGCTCCAACGAGGTGGACTTCCACACCACCGGCGTCAACTGGGGCCGCGACCTGCCAGAGCCCGACCTGGTGGCCGACATCCGCAACGTGGTGGCCGGCGACAAGTCGCCCGACGGCAAGGGCCTGCTGGCCATCGAGCGCGGCATCGAGGTGGGCCACGTGTTCGTGCTGGGCACCAAGTACAGCAAGGCCATGAACGCCACCTTCCTCGACGAGGCCGGCAAGCCGCAGTTCCTGGAAATGGGCTGCTACGGCATCGGCATCACCCGCCTGCCGGCGGCTGCCATCGAGCAGAACCATGACGAGCGCGGCATCATCTGGCCCGACGCCATCGCCCCCTTCACCGTGGTGGTGTGCCCCATCGGCATGGACCGCAGCGAAGACGTGAAGACGGCCGCTACCAAGCTCTACGACGAGTTGCTGGCTGCCGGCGTGGACGTGATTCTGGACGACCGCGGCGAGCGCCCCGGTGCCATGTTCGCCGACTGGGAGCTGATCGGCGTGCCGCACCGCCTGACCATCGGCGACAAGGGCCTGAAGGACGGCGTCGTCGAGTACCAGCACCGCCGCGATGCCGCCGCCACCAAGTTGCCGGTGGCCGAAGCGGCTGCCTACGTGAGAGGCAAACTGGCCGCATGACGCTTTCGCGGCGCCACTGCCTGGGCGGCGCCGCGGCTGGCGCGCTGTCGCTCCTGGGCCTGCCGCGCCAGGCAATGGCCGGTGCGCAGATCGAGGAGCCCCTGATGGACTCGGTGCGCACCGCGCTGAGCTCGGCCATCCACAACAGCGCGCCGCCCATTCCCGAGTTCAAGGACACCGAGTCGCGCCTGGCCTACCTGCGCTGGCTGGGCAACATGAGCGAGCGCCTGAAAAAGCGCATGCCCGACTGGAACACGCGCAAGGAATTCCTGCAGACCATCTGGTACGAGACCAAGCGCGCCGGCCTGGACGTGAGCCTGGTGCTGGGCCTGGTGCAGGTGGAAAGCAACTTCCGCAAGTTCGCCGTGTCGAGCGCAGGCGCGCGCGGCTTCATGCAGGTGATGCCGTTCTGGACGCGGGTCATTGGCGACGGCGACCCGTCCACGCTCTTTCACATGCAGACCAACCTGCGCTTCGGCTGCGTGATCCTGCGGCACTACCTGGACCGCGAACGCGGCGACCTGTTCATGACGCTGGGCCGCTACAACGGCAGCCGCGGCCAGTCGCCTTACCCGAACGCGGTGTTTGCCAACCAGCGAAACTGGAAGTTCGTCGACCGGCCGGATTGACGTTTCCGCGCGGCTTTCGCATGCGTGCCGCGCATGAAAGACATTCCAAATCAGCGTTTGTGGAGAAGGGTGCCGCATGGCCAAATGCGGGCCTTCCGGGCGGCTGCCGATGCGGCTGTTCGCATTCCAACCTTCGATTTCAGCGACACCATGCCTTCAATGCTCTGGGCCCTGCTGGCCGGCAATTTCGCCATCGGCACGGGCGTGATGGTGGCCAGCGCCACGCTCAATGAAGTCAGCGCCTTTTTCCGGGTGCCGGTTCCCGTGGCGGGCTATCTCATTTCGGTGGCGGCCCTGGTGGTCTGCCTGGGTGCGCCCACGCTGGCTGCCGCAGTGGCGCCCTTCGACCGCCGCAAGCTGCTGGCCGCGGCCATGGTCTGGTACGGCCTGCTGCATGCGGCATGTGCGTTCGCCTCGGACTTCCATGTGCTTCTCGCCCTGCGGGTGCTCGCGGTGATTCCAGCGGCAGTCTTCACCCCGCAGGCGGCTGCATGCGCCGGCCACCTGATGCCGGCAGAGCACCGCGGGCGTGCCATCACCTTCGTCTTTCTCGGCTGGTCGCTGGCTTCGGTGCTGGGCATGCCGCTGAACGCGTGGCTGAGCGGCATGTTCGGCTGGCAAGGCGCGTACGGCCTGGTCGCGGCGCTGTCGCTGGCCAGCGCGGCCTGGGTCTGGCGGGCCATGCCGGCCGATGTGCGGCCCGCGCGCTTCTCGCTGGCCAGCTGGGGCACGGCCTTTCGCATGCCGGCCCTGATGCTGTGCGTGGCGGTGACGCTGCTGTGCGCGGCCGGCCAGTTCGTGGTGTTTGCCTATTTCGCGCCCATCTTCCGCGACAGCCTGGGCGCCAGCGTGCACGAGCTGAGCGCGCTGTTCATGCTCTTCGGCGCCTTCGGCCTGCTGGGCAACGTCCTCATGTCCCGCTACATCGACCGCCTGGGGGCACCCCTGGGCGTGATGATTGCCGTGGGCGCCATCGCGCTGAGCATGCTGCTGTGGCCGCTAGGCGTGACGCTGATGTTGGCCGCGGTGGTCATGGTGCCCTGGGCGCTGGGCTGCTTCTCGGCCAATTCCGCCCAGCAGGCACGCCTGGTTTCGCTGGCGCCTGCCCTGGCAAGCGGCTCGGTGGCGCTGAACACCTCGGCCATGTACGCCGGCCAGGCCATCGGCACCGCCATCGGCGGCTGGATGATCTCGCACCAGGCCATGCCGAGCCTGCACCTGGCTGGCCTGGCGCTCCTGGCGGCTGCGATGGCCGTGAGCGCCTGGGCTGCACGCGTGGCAAGCCGGGGCATCGCCAAGGCCCCCATGGCCGCGTGCGCCGCGGCCAATCGCTCCGCCTGAGACAAGCGTAGCGGCTCAGCCCGCAGCGCTGGATTCGGGCTGCTGGCGCGCGGCCTCGCGTGTCACCATCACCTGGTCGATGCGGTGGCTGTCCACGTCCATCACCTCGAACTTGAAGCCGGCCCAGGTGGCGCTGTCGGTGCGCTTGGGCACGCGGCGCAGCATGTACATCAGGAAGCCGGCCAGGGTCTCGTACTCGTCGGTGTGCGGCATCTCGTCGATGTCCAATGCGCGCTGCACGTCCTGGATGGGCGTCACGCCATCGATGAGCCAGGAGTTCTCGTCGCGCCGGACAATCTGCTGCTCTTCGTCCGAGGGGGGAACCAGGTCGCCCATGACGGTGCTCATCACGTCGTTGAGGGTGATCACGCCCACCACCAGGCTGTATTCGTTGACGACGATGGCGAAGTCCTCGTGGGCCTGTCGGAACTGCTCCAGAACCTCGGTGAGCGAGATGCGGTCCGGAATGACCAGCGCCTTGTTCAGCGGCAGCCCCTGGTCGAAGGACAGCGGCTGGCCGCTGAGCACGCGCTGGAACATGTCCTTGGCGTCCACATAGCCCAGCACATGGTCGATGTCGCCGTCGCACACCGGGTAGGCCGAGAAGGGCTCGGCAATGATGCGGGCGCGCAGGATGCTCTCGGTCTCGCCCTTGTCGAACCAGATGACGCGGTCGCGCGATGTCATCACGCTGCTCACCGGCCGCGTGTCCAGCTCGAACACGTTGGCGATCACCTGCTGCTCGCGCTCTGCCAGCACGCCGGCGCGCAGGCCGGCCTCGGTCATGGCCAGGATGTCGGCCGAGGTGATGGTTTCCTCGCGCTGCGTGGGCATGCCCAGCAGCTTGAAGAGCACGTCGGTGCCGTGCGTGAACAGCCAGACCAGCGGCTTGAAGGCCGTGATGAGGAACTGCATCGGCCCCACCAGCCGCAACGCAAGCCTCTCCGGCTCGTTCATGCCCAGGCGCTTGGGAAAGAGGTCGGCAAAGATCAGGAAGATCGAGATGATCAGCACGAAGGAGCTGAGAAAGGCGGCGCGCTGCGCCAGCTCCGGATTCATCCAGCTGGAATAGAGGTCGGCAAAGTAGGGGCTGAAGGCGCCTTCGCCCACCACGCCGCCCAGGATGGCCACCGCGTTGAGCCCGATCTGCACCACGGTGAAGTAGTGGCCCGGCTGCTCCTGTAGCTGCAGCACCTTCTCGGCCCTTGGGTCGCCATCGTCCGCCAGCTGCCGCAGCCGCAGCCGGCGCGAAGCCGCCAGGCAGATCTCGGCCAGGGAGAAAAAGGCGCTGGTCGCGATCAGCGCGGCAATGGTCAGGAGGCTCTGGGTGAGGGTCATGTGCGGTTCTTCAGCCCCACATGGTGCCATGAGCCCGGGGCCAGGCCCCGCCTGTTGGATAGGCGGGCCCACCCACGGCGCCAGCCCGGGATTCCCGGCCGGCTCGATGTGCTGGTCGACCGCCGTTGCCTCGCCGTCGCTGCGGCACGTCACGCATTCGAGCGTTTCCGTGCCGGAGGCGTCGAGTTGCCTGACTACTGGGCGGAAGGGGCGGTCAGCACCTGCTGCAGCTCGCCCGACTCGTACATCTCCATCATGATGTCCGAGCCGCCGATGAATTCGCCGCGCACGTACAGCTGCGGGATGGTGGGCCAGTTGCTGTATTCCTTGATGCCCTGGCGGATGGCATCGTCTTCCAGCACGTTCACGGTCTTGAGCGACTTGGGCTCGACACCGCAGGCCTTGAGGATCTGGATGGCTCGGCCGGAGAAGCCGCACATGGGAAAGCTGGCGCTTCCCTTCATGAAAAGAAGAATCTCGTTTTGCTTGACCAGGTCGTCAATGCGTTGCTGGGCGTCGCTCATGGGGGCTCCTCGAAAGAATGGGGTTGATTATTTCACCGTGCGCCAGAGCCCGCCGGAGCAGCGCTCGATGCCGGCAAGATCCTTGCGGCTTTGCACTTGCTGGAAGCCTTTTCCCTCCAGCAGGGCGCGCACGTCGGCGGCCTGGTCATGGCCGTGTTCCATCAGCAGCCAGCCGCCGTCGGCCAGGTGCCCGGGGGCCGCCTGCACGATTTGCCGGATGTCGGCCAGCCCGTCGGCGCCCGATGCCAGGGCCGACAGGGGCTCGTGCCGCAAGGCCGGCAGGTGCGGATCGTTGTCGCGGACATAGGGCGGGTTGCTCACGATCAGGGCGTAGCCGGTGCCGGCTCCCTCGAGCCAGTCGCCGTGGGCAAAGCGAACCGGCAGGCCCAGCCGCTCGCCATTGGCACGGGCCACGGCGAGGGCGTCTTCGCTGGCGTCCACCGCATGGATCTGCAGGTCGGGGCGCGCCTTCTGCAGCGCCAAGGCAATGGCGCCGCTGCCGGTACCCAGGTCGATCACCCGCACTTCGCGCAGGCCTTGCAGGCGCTCGATAGCCCAGTCGACCAGCGTCTCCGTATCGGGCCGGGGTACCAGCACCCGGGCGTCCACCTGCAGCACCAGGCCGTGGAATTCTTTCTCGCCCAGCAGGTAGGCCACCGGCTCGCCGGCCAGGCGGCGCAGCAGGCTGGCTTGCAGTCGCTGCGCCGCGTCTTCGGCCAGCGGGTCGCGGTCGTGCGCCAGCAGCCAGGCGCGCTCATCGCTCGTGCGGCCCAGGGCGTGCAGCAGCAGCAGTTGCGCATCGAGCCGCTCCACGCCCAGCGCGGCGGCGGCCGACAGGGCCTGGGCCATGGTGGCGGGCAGGGCGCCCGCTTCCTCGCCGGTGCTCATGCCTGGCCCGCCGCTTCCAGTTCGGCCAGTTGCTCGGCCTCGTGCGCAGCCTTCAGCGCGCCCAGCACTTCGCCGAGGTCGCCTTCCATGATGAACTGCAGCTTGTAGAGCGTGAGGTTGATGCGGTGGTCGGTGAGCCGCCCCTGCGGGAAGTTGTAGGTGCGGATGCGGTCGGAGCGGTCGCCGCTGCCGATCAGGCCCTTGCGCAGCGCCGCGTCCTTGGCGGCGCGCTCGCTGCGCTCCTTTTCCTGGATGCGGGCCGACAGCACCTGCAGCGCCTTGGCCTTGTTGCGGTGCTGGCTGCGGTCGTCCTGGCATTCGGCCACGATGCCGGTGGGGATGTGCGTGATGCGCACCGCCGAGTCGGTCTTGTTGATGTGCTGGCCGCCGGCGCCGCTGGCGCGGTAGGTGTCG
>JAFECZ010000190.1 GCA_018241905.1 Pseudomonadota bacterium | reverse complement strand
CTTGCGGTATTGCTTCAGGAGACGGTCGTTGCGACTGCCAAAGATCTGGGTCAGGAAGTTGGTGGCCATGAGTGGAGGTCGGTCCCGCATCTAGGCTGTGCATGCGGGCACTTGGACCTGAATTCCTAAAATAGTCGATATCAACACTTGGGCCCGCTTATTTGGGTGCATTTCTCGCAAATGCAAGTCATGCAAGCTACGTAAAGCTGCCCAGGCCGCCGGATCGCCGGCAAACCGCAGATTTTAGCCACCTTGTCTTTCCCCAATTCGACCGTGAACCGGCGCTTCAACCCCCTGACCGTGCTGCAAGCCACGGAGGCCTCGCCAACCTTGGCAGCGCTTGCCGAGCGCGCCCGCGACGCCGCGGAGCGGCTGCGCGCCGTCGAGGACCTGATCCCCAGGGACTTGCGCGCCGGCGTACAGGCCGGCCCCGCCGAAGGCGAGGAGTGGTGCATGCTGGTGGGCAGCAATGCGGCCGCCGCCAAGCTGCGCCAGCTGGTTCCCATGCTGCTGGGCAGGCTGCGCGTGCGCGGCTGGCACGTGAGCACATTGCGCATCAAGGTGCGGTCCCGCCGCTGAGCCCCCTCCCCCGAGTTGCCTGCCGGCATCCGTTGTCGGCACTATTTAGTAAGCCTACTTATAATAAGCAGCCTTATGAAACGGGACTTCACCCAGCGCTTCAGCTTCCTGGTCAACGACGTCGCGCGGCTGTTCGGCGCGCAGTTCGACCGGCTGGCGCGCGAGCGCATCGGCCTGTCGCGCGCCCAGTGCCGGGTGCTGGGGGCGCTGGCCATGCGTGGCGAGCCCATGTCCCAGGCCGAGCTTGCGCACCACCTGGAACTCAGCGCCATGACGGTGGGCGGCCTGTGCGAACGGCTGGAGGCCGCAGGCTGGGTGCGGCGCACCACCAGCCCGGTCGACCGGCGCGCGAAGGAAGTTCAACTGGCCGAGGGTGCCGAGAAGGCGCTCGATGCGGCCCTGCACATCAGCGACGGCCTGCAAGCCCGCGCGCTGGCAGCGCTCTCGCCCGAAGAGCGGGCTCAACTGGTCGCCCTGCTGATCAAGGCACGCCGGGGACTGATGGAGTCGTCATCCGACGCCGCCGGGGAGGTTCAGCCATGAGCACGCAAGGCAGCTTTCCGCATCGCGGAATGATCACCATCTCGATCATGCTGGCGACCATCATGCAGGCGCTGGACACCACCATCGCCAACGTCGCCCTGCCCCATATGCAAGGCAGTCTGCAGGCCTCGCAGGACCAGATCACCTGGGTGCTCACCTCGTACATCGTGGCCTCGGCCATTGCGCTGCCCCTCACCGGCTGGCTGTGCGGGCAGTTCGGGCGGCGCAGGGTGTTCCTGATTTCGGTGGTGGGCTTCACCATTGCGTCGGCGCTGTGCGGCCTGGCCACCTCGCTGGTGGGCATCGTCGCAGCGCGCCTGCTGCAAGGCATTTTCGGCGCGGCGCTGGTGCCGCTGTCGCAGGCGGTGCTGCTGGACATCAACCCGCGCGAGAAGGTGGGCCAGGCCATGGCCATCTGGGGCGCCGGCATCATGGTGGGCCCCATCCTCGGGCCGCTGCTGGGCGGCTGGCTCACCGAGAACTTCGACTGGCGCTGGGTCTTCTTCATCAACCTGCCGGTGGGTGTGTTCGCCTGGTGGGGCATTGCGCGCTACCTGCCCGAAAGCCGGCCGCAGGGCGAGCGGCTGGACGTGTTCGGCTTCGTGACGCTGAGCATCGCCATCGGCATGCTGCAGCTGTTCCTGGACCGCGGCGAACAGCTCGACTGGTTCGACTCCTGGGAAATCAAGCTCGAGGCCGCCGCCGCGCTGATTGCATTCGCCTTCTTCGTGGTCCACACCTGGACGGTGCAGGGCGTGTCCTTCTTCAACCGCGAGTTGCTGAAGGACCGCAACTTCGTCACCGGCCTGCTGTTCGCCTTCATCGTGGGCATGATTCTTTTCGCCACCATGGCGCTGCTGCCCAGCTTCCTGCAGGGGCTCATGGGCTACCCGGTGATCTACACCGGCGAGGTGACCGCGCCGCGCGGCATCGGCACCATGATCGCGATGATCATCGTGGGCCGCCTGGTGCAGCGCTACGACGTGCGGGCGATCATGGCGGTGGGCTTTTCGCTCACGGCCTTCTCGCTGTGGCAGATGACGCGGCTGACACTGCAGATGGACAGCACGCTGATCGTCACCTCCGGCTTCATCCAGGGCCTGGGCATCGGCTTCACCTTCGTGCCGCTGTCCACGGCCACCTTCGCGACGCTGCCGGCCCACCTGCGGCACCAGGGCACGCCGGCGTTCAGCCTCCTGCGCAACATCGGCAGCAGCGTCGGCATCTCGATCGTGCAGGCGCTGCTCACCGAAGGTTCGGGCAAGGCCCATGCCCAGCTCGCGGCGCTGGTGGGTCCGGGCAACCAGGGACTCGCGCAACTGCCTTCGATGATCAAGCCCGACACGCTGGCCGGCCTGGCGCTCATCAACGGCGAGGTGACACGCCAGGGCGCCCTCATCGGCTACCTGGACGACTTCGCCATCATGATGTTCCTGACGGTGCTGGCCATTCCGCTGCTGGCACTGATCCGCAACCCGCGGCGTGCCCACGCCGCCGGCGCTCCTGCAGAAGTCCCACACTAGAATTTGCGGCACCTCTCGTTGTCCGGAGATGCCGTGTCGCCCTACCCGCTGCTGCGTGTCGTTCTTGCAAGTGCACTGGCCCTCCTGGTGTGCGCCTGTTCTTCGCTGCCCACGGATGTTTCGCGAACGGAATCCAGGGCGCTGAGCAACACGGGCGACACCCGCCTGGGGCATGGCGTCGGGGAGTTGACCAAGGCGCACCCGGGCCAATCGGGCATTCGCGCGCTGCCGGAGGCCAAGGAGGCGTTTGCGGCCCGCATCCTTCTTGCACGCGGCGCGCAGCGCAGCCTCGACCTGCAGTACTACATCTGGCACCGCGACACCACGGGCCAGTTGCTGTGGGAGGAAGTCTGGCGCGCGGCCGAACGCGGCGTGCGCGTGCGCGTGCTGATCGACGACGCCAACACCGGCGGCCTGGACGAAATGCTGGCCACGCTGGACGCACATCCCAACATCGAGCTGCGCCTGTTCAACCCGTTTGCCAATCGCGGCTTCAGGGCGGGCGACTTCATGACCGACTTCACGCGGGTGAACCACCGCATGCACAACAAGTCCTTCACCGCCGACAACCAGGTGACCATCGTCGGCGGACGCAACATCGGCGACGAATACTTCGGCGCCAACATGGAAGTGGGCTTCCAGGACCTGGACGTGATGGCGGTGGGCCCCGTGGTGCGCGAGGTGTCCGACGAGTTCGATCTCTTCTGGAACAGCGCCTCGGCCTACCCCGGCGCCAGCCTGCTGCCTGCCGCTGCGGCCGACGGACCGGCGAAGCTGCAGGCCTCGTGGGAGGCCAACCGCAATCGGGAAGAGGCACGCGAGTACATCGAGACGACCAGCCGCACCCCGCTGGTCAACGAGGTCGTGCAGGGCCAACTCGACTTCGAGTGGACGACGGCGCACGTCTTGCACGACGACCCGGCGAAGGCGCTGCATCCGGTCGACCGCCAGGACCTGCACATGCTGCCCCACCTGGAAGCGGCCCTGGGCCGGCCCGACAAGGAGCTCGACCTCGTCTCGCCCTATTTCGTGCCCGGCAAGGACGGCACGGCGGGCCTGTCCGCCTTGGCCAAGCGCGGGGTCAAGGTGCGGGTGCTGACCAACTCGCTTTCCGCGACCGACGTGGCGCCGGTGCACGCGGGCTATGCCAAGTACCGCAAGGAACTGCTCGAGGCCGGCATCACGCTCTACGAACTCAAGCCCGGCTCCGCGGTGCCGCCGCCCGACAAGGACAGCCGGCCGCATGGTCTGCCCGGCAGCGGCTCCACTGGCGGGGGCTCGGCTGCCAGCCTGCACGCCAAGACCTTTGCGGCGGACCGCAAGCGGATCTTCGTCGGCTCCTTCAACCTGGATCCACGCTCGGCACAGCTCAATACCGAAATGGGCGTGGTCATCGACAGCCCGAAGCTGGCCAGCCGGTTGTCCAGCCAGCTGGACAGCACCCTGCCCAACGCGGCCTACCTGGTTCGGCTGACGCCGCAGGGCGAGCTGGAGTGGATCGAGCGCGAACCCGACGGGCGCCAGACGACCTACACCAGCGAACCGGGCGCCGGCGGGCTGCGCCGGCTGTGGGTGGACTTCCTGAAGATCCTGCCGATCGAATCGCTGCTCTGAAGGCGTAGCGCCCTCGCCGATTCAGATCGCAAGCGCTTCGGCGCCCGGAACGTCACCCGCCTTGGCGGGCCACAGTGCAAGACCGCCAGCCAGGCTCCAGGCCTGTGCATGGCCGAGCCGGCGCAAGGCCCGCGCCGCCTGCGCGCTGCGGTTGCCGCTGCGGCAGACGAAGACCAGCGAGGTCTCTGCCGGCAATTGAGTCAGCCGCGGCAACGCATTGATCAGGCTGGACAAAGGCACCGCTTGCGCGCCGAGCGCGCCGGCCGCGCCCACGCGCGACTCGAAGGGCTCGCGCACATCGACCAGCAGGAGCGCCGAACTCGCGGACATCTGCGCCAGCAGTTGGGCGGCCGGCAGCTCCACCTGCTCGTCGAAAAGGCTGCACTCCGAACGCGCGCCGCAGGCCAGGGTCTGGTATTCGGTGGGCGCCAGGACACGCTCGAGCGCGGCCTTTTCCATCGCAAAGGACTCGTCGCCGAGACGGCCCTGCAACACCGCGGCCAACAGCGGCTGCGCCGCGCATTCGACGCTCAGCGTGGTGGCAAAGCGGTTGTCGTAGTCGTGCCCGGACAGCAGCAGCGTGTGCGGCCCCACGGCCTGCTCGAGCGCACGCAACGACGCAGCGAAATCCATCGGCGCGCTCTGCTCGAAATCGCTGCGGCCCAGGGCGCCCGGCATCACCGTGTCGCCGACGAAGGCCATGCACAACTGGTCCTTGTCGTCGTGCAGCAGGTAGGCCGTGGAGTCCTGGGTGTGGCCCGGAATGGGCATGCGCACGAGGCGATGCCGGCCCAGCTCAATGGCCCGCCCGCCAGTCGGCCAGCCCAGCGCATCGCAGGCATCGCGTTCGCCCAACGAGGGCGCCAACGCGCCGCGCAGGTCCTGGGCAGAAGAAGCATGGTCGCCGTGGCTGTGCGTATCCAGCACTGCCGCCAATTCGAACTGGCGGCAGCGGATCCATTGGAGCAGCCGATCCGTCAATTGCGGCAGCGGGTCGATCACCACGCAGCGCCGGCTGTCGGTGTCCGCCACGATGTAGCAGCAGGCGCCATCGACGACGAAGCGGGTGAGCAGGTCCACCGGCCCGTCGGCGCCATGCGTGCCTTCGCTCTGGCAGGTGGCTCGCATGACTTCGCCGCAGCTGCGCAGCCGGTCGCAGGCTTCGTCGATGAGACTGGCGCTGTCCGCCGCGCCGAAGGACAGTCGCACGGCCGACTCGGTCTGCCAGGCGGCCAGGCCCATGGCCTCGAGCACGTAGCTGGGCTGGGCGCGGGCTGCGCTGCAGGCCGAGCCGCCGCTCATTCGCAGTCCGGCGGCGTCGAACAGGTCGAGCAAGGTGCGGGCGCTCATGCCGGGCACCGAGAAGTTCAGGGTGGTGGGCAGGCTGGACTCGAAGGGCGCATTGAACACCACCCCCGGGAAGGCCTCGCGCAAGGCCGAGGCCAGGCGGCCGCGCTGAGCCTGCAAGCGTTCTGCGGACGCGAACACACCGCCACCCTCCAGCGCCGAGAGCACCGCGCCCAGCGCCGCGATGCCGGCCATGTTCTCGGTGCCCGCGCGCAATGCGCCTTCCTGGCCGCCGCCCGTGAGCAGTGGGGTGAGGGGCGCGCCGTCGCGCACGTAGAGCATGCCGATGCCCTTGGGCGCGTACAGCTTGTGGCCCGAGAAAGGCGCGTAGTCGATGCGGCGCTCGGCCAGGTGCAGCGGGAGCTTGCCCAGCGCCTGCACGCCGTCGACCATCCATAGCGCCCCACTGCCGGCCAGCGCATCGGCGATGCCGTCCAGGTCGCTGATGACGCCGGTCTCGTTGTTGGCCGCCATGGTGCACACCAGTCCGGCCTCGGGCGCATGGCGGCGCAGCCAGGCGAGGTCGTGGCGGCCGTCGGCCGCCACCGGGATCGCATCGATCTGCAGCTGCAGGCTCAGCAATCCATTCCAGTGCCGAAGCGCCTCGGGCACGGCCTTGTGCTCGGTGGAGCCGTACAGCAGCCGTGCGGGAATGGCTTCACCGGCAATGCGGCGCTGGCGCAGCGAATGCAGCGCCGAGAGCACCGCCGTCTGGATGCCTTCGGTCGCCCCGCTGGTGAACAGCACCTGCCCGGTTGGCGCCCCCAGCACCCGGCGCGCCGCGGCGCGGACCTCGTCGAGCAGCGCGCGGGCCCGCAGGCCGCTGCCATGAATGCTGCTCGGATTGCCGAAGGTGTCGGCCATGACCGAGAGCGCAGCAGCACGCGCTTGCGAAAGTACCGGGGTCGTGGCGTTGGCGTCGAGATAGATTTCCATGGGCAGAATTCTGCGGATGCCTCCAGGGAATCCGAGTGCTAAATTCGACCCCTTTCATGGCCCAAAAGGGCATTGGATTCCACAAATGGCGAAATCCGTGAAATTGGATTCCACAGACCGGAAGCTGCTTGCGCTCCTGCAGGAAGACGCAGGCCTCCAGGTGTCCGAGTTGGCCGAGGCGGTGGGCCTTTCCCAGACGCCGTGCTGGCGGCGCGTCCAGCGTCTGAAGGAAGCCGGCGTCATCACCCGCAACGTGGCGCTGCTGGACCGGCACAAGGTCAACGTCGGCGTCACCGTCTTTGTTTCAGTACGCACCAACACGCACGCGCAGGCCTGGTTCGACCAGTTCCGCGCAACGATCGAGGCAATTCCGGAAGTGGTCGAGTTCTATCGGATGAGCGGCGACATCGACTACCTGCTGCGAGTCGTCGTGCCGGACATCGGCGCCTACGACAAGGTCTACAAGCGGCTGATTTCCGGCACCCAGCTCTTCGATGTCTCTTCGAGCTTTGCGATGGAAGAACTCAAGTTCACCACTGCACTGCCGCTGTCATACATCGACTGAGCGGGGGCTGCTTTTCAAACCGGCTTCAGCCGGGCACCTGCAGCAGCAGGCTCACCAGTTCGGCCTGCCTTGCGGTGGCTGTCTTCTGGAAGATGGCCTTGAGCTGCGTGCGCACCGTTGCCACCGACAGGCCCGCGGCCTCGGCATATTCCTGCAGCGTGTCGCCGCGGCACAGGGCCACGGCCAAGGCCGCTTCCGCACGGCTGAGGCCGTACATCTGGTTGAGGGCAACGGGCGTCGGCGCAGCGCCGAAGTTGCGCCGGCGCACCGTCACCAGCACGCGGGCCTGATCGAAGCTCCAGGGGCAAGCGCCGCGGTCGAGCTCCAGCGGTGCAATGCTCACCATCAATGCACCGCCCGGGGCCCGATGGCCGATGAGGCGGCTGCACCCCGAACGCTGGTCCAGCACCTGGCGCACGCCGGAGGCGAGCGCCTCCTCGTCCCTCGGGTCGCAGGCCACCAGCCGGGTGTGGCTGAGCCGAAGCACGGCCCCTTCCCGCAGATGCGCCTCCGCGTTGGCGTTGGCGTAGACCAGCTCGCCTTGGGCATTCAGCCCGAAATGAGCCAGCCCCTGCGCCTGGGCGACGCGCTCGCCGGCGGCGGCTGCTGCCCGCAGCGCCCGGGTGTCGGCCCAGAGCTGGGACGCCCGGCCGAAGTGGTCCACCAGGCGTTCGGCCTCCATCAAGGTGCCGGCCGAAAACGGCTGGTTGCCGACGTCGCGCATCAGCCCCAGAACGAAGTCTTCGTTGCCGTCGCTCCAGACCCTGGAGCCCGCGACATAGCGTGACCCGGCCGGAATGAGAAAGTCCTGGAAAAACTCGTCGCGGCTGACCGCTTCGCTCGAGAAATGCTCGTGGCAGGCCAGCACGCTGCCGATGGGCTGCGAATCCAGCAACTGGCGGCGCGGGTCGATGGCGCCGTAGTAGGCCGCGTAGTCTTCGATGCCGTCGGCCAGCGCCGCATGCGAATAGATGTTGAAGCGCGTGGTCATGCGCCGGCGGTCCCAGCCCATGAAATGGAATGTGTCGGCCCCGACTCTTGCGGCCACCGCCGAGATGGCCTCGTGCATCTCGTCCGGATAGAGCGCCGCACGGTAGAGCCCCGCCACGGCATCTTCATGCAGCGTCTTCGATTGCAGGGGCCGTGTCATGGTCTGGAGCGATTCGAAATTAACTTTTGGACACAGTGGACCAAATCGCTAACCTTTGGTCAACCGGACTTGGCGGATGCTGGGCGACGCATCTGCCTTTCGCTGAACCAGGAGCCACCCGATGCAAGCAGCCCAGAGCAGACAATGGCCGGCGCTCGACTACGCGCACTGGCGAGACACACTGCAGACCCTGCACCTGTGGACGCAGATCGTTGGCAAGGTGCGCCTGACCCTGTCCCCTTGGCTCAATCACGGATGGCAGGTGCCCCTGTACGTCACCGCGCGCGGCCTCGGCACGACGGCCATGCATGCCGAGGGCGGCTTGCTCGAGATCGAGTTCGACTTCGTGGACCACCGCCTTGTCGTGCGCAGTTCGGAAGGCGCCGAGCACGGTTTTGCCCTGGCGCCCATGTCGGTTGCCGCCTTCTACCGCCGGCTGATGAGCGAGCTGGCGGCCGCCGGGTTCGCGGTCGCGATCAACACCATGCCCAATGAAGTGGCGCAGCCGCTGCGCTTTGCCGACGACGAAGTGCACGCGTCCTATGACGCCGATGCCGTGCATCGCTTCTGGCGCGCCTTGGTGCAGGTCGATCGGGTTTTCAGGGTCTTCCGCACCAGCTTCCTCGGGAAGTGCAGCCCGGTGCACTTCTTCTGGGGCAGTTTCGACCTGGCCGTGACGCGCTTCTCGGGACGCACGGCGCCCTTGCATCCGGGCGGCTTCCCGGGTCTGCCGGATGCAGTCACGCGCGAAGCGTATTCGCATGAGGTCAGCAGCGCGGGCTTCTGGCCCGGCAGCGATGGGTATCCGGAGGCGGCCTTCTTTTCCTATGCCTATCCGACGCCGCCAGGGTTTGCGCGGGCGGCCGTGAGCCCCAGCCAGGCCATCTGGAGCGAGACCTTC
>JAFECZ010000018.1 GCA_018241905.1 Pseudomonadota bacterium | reverse complement strand
CCATGGGGTTGTCGAACAGATCGGACATGATTCGTTCCTTTCAGCGGGCAGCGGTGTCGACCGCCTGCACCTCGATTTCCACACCCACGCCGAACACCAGCTGCGCCTGCACCAGGCTGCGCACCGGGTAGCGGCCTTCCTTGAAGTAGCCGGCGTAGACCTTGTTGAATGCCGCGAAGTCGTTCAGGTCGGCGAGCCAGATGTTGACCTTGACGACATCGTCCAGCGAACTGCCCACCGCTTCAAGCCGGGCCGCGATGCTCTTGAACACGGCATGCGTCTGCGCCTCGATGGAGCCGGTGAGCGGGCGCCCCGCGTCGTCGAACGGGATCTGGCCCGACAGCATCACGAGGCCGGCGGCGCGCACCGCGGAGGAAAAAGGCATGCCGCCGGGCGCGGGGTAGAAGGTGGGAGCGGAATTCATCGGGGTCTTCTCTCGAAAATTGCGAGGGCGTCAAATTGGAAGCCGGCAGGGGCCGAACAATCGGCGCCTGCCAGGGGTGGGTCATCAGGTCGTGCGCATGGCCGGCGCGGCCAGTTGGCGATGTACGACGCGGAAGGCCACGTACACCACGCCGATCCACACCGGAATCGCGAAGGCCGAGCTGCGGATGTCGGGCGTGGCCGCCATCACCGCCACCACCACCGCCATGACGGCCAGGCACAGGTAGTTGGACAGCGGCGAGAACGGCGCCAGGAAGCTGGCGCGTGCGCCCTTGGCGGCCTGCGCCTTGCGGTACTTCAGGTGGGCCAGGATGATGATGACCCAGGTGATGACCAGGGCGGCAACGATGAGCGACATCAAGAGCTCGATCACGCCGGCCGGAGCCACGTAGTTCAGCACGATGCACAGCGCGGTGAACACGCCCGGATAGACGATGGCGCGCACCGGCACGCCGCGCTTGTTCACTTCCATCAGCGACTTGGGCGCATTGCCTTCCAGCGCCATGCCGTACAGCAGGCGGCTGTTGCTGTAGACCATGCTGTTGTAGACCGACAGCGTGGCCGTGAGGATCACGAAGTTCAGCACGTTGGCCGCCAGCTTCTCGCCGATGCCGGCGAACACCAGCACGAAGGGGCTGCCGCTGTAGGTGCCGCCGCCGGCCTTGAGCTGCGCCACCAGGTCGGTCCAGGGCGTGAGCGCCAGCAGCACCGCCATCGAGCCCACGTAGAACACCAGCACGCGGAAGATGAGCTGGTTGATCGCCTTGGGGATCACCTTGCGCGGCTGGTCCGTCTCGGCCGCCGCGAAGCCCAGCATCTCGACGCCGCCGAAGGCGAACATGATGAAGGCGAAGGCCATCACCAGGCCCGACACGCCGTTGGGCAGGAAGCCGCCGTGCGTCCACAGGTTGCTCACACTCTGGGTCGGGTTGTGGGTGGTCGACAGGATGTAGACGCCCGTCACGATCATGGCCACCACGGCCGCGATCTTGATCAGCGCGAACCAGAACTCGAACTCGCCGTACGCCTTCACGTTGATGAAGTTGACCGCGTTGATGAGCACGAAGAGCGCGGCCACGATCACCCAGGTGGGAATCTCGGGCCACCAGAACTGCACGAACTTGGCGCAGGCCGTGAGCTCGAGCATGCCCACGAGCACGTACAGGGCCACGCAGTTCCAGCCCGACAGGAAGCCGGCGAAGCGCGACAGGTAGCGGTTGGCGAAGTGGCTGAACGAGCCGGCGGTGGGCTCCTCGACCAGCATCTCGCCCAGGAAGCGCATGATCAGGAAGATGATCGCGCCGCCGATGGCGTAGCCCAGCAGCACGCCGGGGCCGGCCATCTCGATGATGCCGGCCGAGCCCAGGAACAGGCCCGTGCCGATCGTGCCGCCCAGGGCGATCAGTTGGATGTGGCGGTTCTTGAGCTTGCGCTCCAGATGCCCACTCGATGGGTTGGAAGAAATGCTCACCGGTGTCTCCTCGGTTGGATGGTGGATGGTGTGGATGGGGCGAGGCGGCTCGCCTCGGGGTCTGACAAGAGTGCTTACTGCTCGGCGCGGCCGCGCCACATGTCCCAGGCCAGCGTGAGGCCCACGCCGATGTCGCGCACCGGGCGCGGCGGGATGTAGTTGGCGGTGCCCTCGACGAGGAAGTCGTCGATCAGCGGGTTCTGGCGGCCCAGCGCGAGGTCGGCGATCAGCATGCCGGCGGCCGTGTGCCGCACGATGCCCGAGCCGTTGCAGCACGAGGCCGCGTAGGCGTTGTCGGCAATCTGGCCGAAGGCCGGCGCGTGGTTCTGCGATACGGCCAGCCAGCCCATCCAGAAATGCTCCAGTTCGATCGCCCCCAGTTGGGGAAAGCGCCGGCGCAGCAGGTCCAGGTTCATGGCCTTGGCCTTGGCGCGCCGCGCATCGTTGGTGGAGAGGCTCGGCGAGTATTCGAAACCCTGGCGGATCATCAGCCGCCGGTCTTGCGTGAGGCGCAGCGTGGAGCCGGCCACGCCGTGGGCGGGCGTCACGCCCCAGGTTGCGTCGCTGCCCAGGCTGGCGAGCTGCGCGTCGGTGAGCGGACGCGTCAGGCTGGCGAACAGCAGCACCGGCACCTGGCGCTCGCGGTACACGCCGAAGGACTGCGAGAAGGCATTCACCGCCAGGATCAGCTTGCGTGCACGGATGCGGCCCTTCGCGGTGCGCACGGAGGGCGTTTCGGCGTGCAGGTCGGCCTCGATGACCGGGGAGTTCTCGAACAGCTTCACCTGGGGCGGCAGGCTGTCTGCCAGGCCGCGCACCAGCGCCGCGGGGTTCAGCAGGTGGGTGCCGGGCGTGTAGACGGCGGCGGCGTAGTAGTCGGTGCCCAGGCGGTCTTGCAACGCGGCGCGCTCCAGGTATTCGTAGGGCTCGTTCCAGGCCTCGAGGTTGTGCGCGTAGCTCTTGAGCGATTCGGCCGCCACCGCGTCGGTCACGGCCACGTGGTAGCGGCCGCGCTTGTTCCAGTCGCAGGCGATGCCGTGCTCGGCCACCAGCCGGTCCAGCGCATCGACCGCGAAGCGGTTGACGCGGATCACGTGGCGGCCCTGCTCCACGGCAGCATCCGAAGGCGATGAGCTGTGCGGCAGGTCGATGGCAAAGCCGGAGTTGCGGCCCGAGGCGTTCTCCCCCACCACGCCGGCTTCGACCACCGCGATGGACGCCCCCGGCTGCTGCGCGGCCAGTTGGCGCGCAGCAGCCAGGCCCGCATAGCCGGCGCCGACGATCAGCCAGTCGACCTCCATGTCCTCCTGCAGCGAGGCCCGGGGCTGGCGGGTGGCCAGCAGGGCGCTCCAGCCGTTGGTGCGGTCGTCGTTGGGCAGGCGGTCTACGGTGCGCGGCATGTCTGGGCTTTCGTCTCTCGCCCCGGTAAGGGCTTTGAATCTGCGGGCGGGTTGCCGCATGGCCGCGAACTTTAAACAACAATAAATTATTATTGTTTGTTGTTTTCCCCTATGGACGGATCGCCGGGAACCGGCTAGAAGAAACAAGAAATATTTAATATTTATTTTTAGAGGCCCAAGAAGACATGACAACGCCCACCATGCAGCGGCGCGGACGCACCCCCCAGAACGAAAGGGTGGAGGCGACCCAGCGCAAGATCATCGATTCGGCCCTGAACCTGCTGCGCGAGGAAGGCCTGCGCGGCACCACGCTGCAGGCGGTCGCCCGCGGCGCCGACGTGTCGCTGGGGGCCTTGCAGCACCACTTCGAGAGCCGCGACGCCCTGATGGAGCGGCTGGTCGACGAGGTGATGGAGCCGCTGGGCGACCAGGGCAGCGTCTGGCCCGACACCGCCCTGCCCTTGCAGGAGCGGGCCGAGGAATTCGTCAGCCGCGCCTGGCACCACATCTTCGGCGCACCCAACTATCTGGCAGCCTGGAGCCTGTTCTTCGGTTGCAAGTCCATGTCCCAGCTCTTCGGCCGCATCGACGCGCACCGCGGCGACGTGGACCGCACCTTCTACGCGCGCTTCCTGGACGCCTTTCCCGAGTTGAAGGCCAGGCACCCGAACCCGCAGGGCTTTGCCGTGCTGGTGTTCGACAGCCTGCGGGGCGCAGGCGTGCTGGAATTGTTCACCGTGGATCGCGCCGAGAAGGAAAGCGGCATGCAGGCGCTGGCGGAGCTGATCGTCCACGCCTGCGGCGCGGACACGGAAAGCGCCGAGCGCCGGCCGCTGCGCCGCGCGCAAGGCTGACGCGTTTTTTCAACCCGGGCTTGGGGCGTTCACGCCCGACAGGTAGCCATGCACCGCCAGGCCGAGTTCGTGCCGCAAGGTTGCCTCGGAAGGCGGCGGGTCGGTGGTCAGCATGCATTGCGACAGCCAGCCGTACGAGATGGCATGCGTCATGCGCGCCACCAGGGCCAGGCGCTCTGGCGGCGGCGGATCCGATGCACAGGCCAGGGCATCGCGCCACGCGTCGACCCAAGTGTCGTAGTGGCGGCGAAAGGCGCTGGGAGCCGACACCTGCCGCTCGAGCGTGAACAGCAGCGTCCAGGTCTGCGTATCGGCGGCGATGTTCTTCACCTGCACGTCGAGCACGGCATCGACGATTTCGGCCAGCGGCCGGCCGCGCCGCTCGTCGAAGGAGCGGCGCAGCTTGAGCTCGGCGTCCTTGACGGTATCGCTGATCCACTTGGCCGCCAGCGAGCGCATGTTGCCGAAGTACTCGTAGAAGGTGCCCACGCCCACACCCGCCACCGAGGCCACCTCGCGAATGGTGGTCTTGGCGTAGCCGCGCTCCAGCAGAACCCGGACAAAGGCATCGCGCAGGGCCTTTTCACTGTGCTGCGCGCGAGATTGCCGCGGACGCCGGCGCACCTCGGGCGCCGTAGGCTGGGGCACCTGCTGGTCCCGTGCCGAAATCCGAACACGCGCGTTGGACATGAAGAACCTGGACTCTATGCACTGGCATTGACGATGCCAGCACGCTAACACAGCGTGTGCAAAAAAAAGCGGGCACAAGGCCCGCTCAACGCCGTTGAACACGACGAGGAGACAACATCGCCATGACGAACTGATCTTTGGCGAGCAGTTGCGCCGGCATCAGGCCCCGAGGCCGTGCGCCCGGGCGCGCCCGAGCGTTGCGCTTGGCAGTTCGCCGAAGGCCTGCCGGTACTGCTGGGCGAATCGGGGCAGATGCTGGAATCCCCATCGCGTCGCCACTTCGCCAATCCGGCAATCCTTTGCGGGCGCTATCAGGTCGCGCAGCACACCGTTGAGCCGGATGTTGGCGAACCAGCGGCTGGGCGTCATGCCGACGGCGCGGCGGAACACCAGTTCCAGCGAGCGCAGGCTGTAGCCGCTGCGGCGCGCCAGTTCGACCAGGTCGACATCGATCACCGGCTCGTCGAGCACGAGGCGCTCGCAATCCAGAATCAGCCGATGGTGCCGGCGCGCCGCTGCCGCAGTGGCGCCGCCGCGCGCCACCTGGGCGGCGCACAACGCGTCGACATACGCCCGCAAGATCGCCTGCCCCATCGCCGCGCCGAGTTGCGGCGATGCGCCGGCGGGCGCCAGCGTGCGCGCCAATGCCAATGCATCGTCCACCATCTGCCGCAGGCGGGCGCACTGGCCGCGTTGCATCCGGAACGTGGAGGGGCCGCCGCGGGGAATGGTCAGCGGCCGGCCGGCACGCTCGACGGCCATCTGCTGGAAGGTCGCTTGCGGCAAGGTCAGGGTGATCCAGCGGGACTTCGATTGCGCGTGATAGAGCAGTTCGACGCCGCGCGGGTAGAGCTGCACGTCGTCTTCCTCGATGTCGCGGGTGTTGTAGCGGGCGCACTCCAGGCCGTCCACGACCATGCCGATGCAGATCAGGTCGCGCGGCATGGCGCCCTGCGCAACCACCGGAAAGTCGTAGCGCCCCGAGTCGATGTGCATGTCGCCCAGGATCAGGCGCTGGTGCTCCATGGAGGAGCGTTTTTTTGCCGACAGCAGCCGGTGCTCGAAATGACCGCCATAAACAACATCGAAGACCTGGACGGCCTCGAATCCCGAATAGACGTAGCGCTCGTAACCGTGACGTGGCTCCACAATGCCCTCTGCGTTCTGCTCCCTTCGCGCCATCGCCCCGCTGAACCGACGGTGAACATGAGGGAAAGAAAGATGCTAACTGACCGGCGCGAAGTAGCGGCGCGTGAAGCAATTCACGCTATGCGACTTTGCACGCGAGCCATCTCCTCAATTCTGAGGAGCCAAAGCCTTCGGCTTCCCACGCTGAATCAGTACAAACGACCGGTCTGCGCGGCCCCGGCCGACGCCCGCCAGACTGCACTTCGCCCTGAAGTGCCAACCCGCCGAACAGACGGAGCACCCAGATGGCAAGAAAAAGAAGATCCAGTCCGCTCGAAGACTTTCTCGAACTCGTGGCGATGATGCCCTGGTGGGCGGGCGCCGTGCTGGCGCTGGTGGCCTACGCGCTGCTGCACCACCTCGCACAGCCGGTGCAGGTGTCGGGCCTGAAGCCCGGCGACATGGCCACCGTCGCCGTCCGCTCGATCGGCCCCATGCTGGCGGGCTACGCACAGTACATCGTTCCGGTGCTTTGCCTGGTCGGCGCCGGCATGTCTGCCTGGCGGCGCCAGACTCGCCAGGCGCTGGTGAACAACGTCGCCCAGGCAAAGGGTGCCGATGCGCTCGACGGCATGTCGTGGCGCGAATTCGAAGTGCTGGTCGGCGAGGCCTTCAGGCTGCAGGGCTACCAGGTGACGGAGACCGGCGGCGGCGGCGCCGATGGCGGCGTCGACCTCGTGCTTGCCAGGGGCGGCGAGAAATTCCTCGTGCAATGCAAGCAATGGAAGGCCAACAAGGTTGGCGTGGAGATCGTGCGCGAGCTGTACGGCGTGATGGCGGCACGCGGCGCCACCGGCGGCTTCGTCGTGACCTCGGGCGACTTCAGCAGCGCCGCACAGGAGTTCGCACGGGGGCGCAACCTGAAGCTGCTGGACGGCGCCCGGCTCTTCGGCCTCATTCAACAGGCAAGGTCATCGCTGGAAGCTGCGTCCACCACGCCTGCCGAGCTGGTGGCATCGCGCCAGCGCGGGTGGACCGCTGCGCCGGGGCCTACCTGCCCCTCTTGCGGCGCCGACATGGTCAAGCGCACGGCCAGAAAGGGGCACAACGCCGGCCAGGTTTTCTGGGGCTGCTCGACGTACCCGGCCTGCCGCAGCGTGCGCTCAATCGCGTAGCCTCTTCCTCCTGCGGGCCAGCCAGCGGTGCGCCAGCGCCACGCAGGCGGCGACGGCGACGATGACCAGCAAGGCGTAGCCCTCGTAGCGCTCCAGGTCCGCAATGAACCATTTCAGCGTGTGGCCGAACAGGTAGCCGGCACCGGCGACCAGCACCGCCCAGATGCCCGCCCCGATCATGTTGAAGCGCAGGAAGTGGCGCGCCGTGACGTCGCTCATCCCGATCACGATGGGCCCGAGGATGCGAAGCCCGTACATGAAGCGCACGCCGATGATCAGCCACGCCTGGTGCCGCACCAATTCGCGGTTGACCCGCTCGGCCTTGTCGGCCAGGAAGGGCAGGCGGCGCAGCAGGGCATCGCCGTAGCGCCAACCCACGAAGAAGAAGATCTGGTCGCCCAGCATGCCGCCAATGAAGGCGATCAAGACGACCAGCGGCAGCGACAAGTGGCCCTGGTGCGCCGCAAAGCCTGCCAGGACAAGCACCGTCTCGCCCTCCAGCAGGCTGCCACCCAGCACCGCGAGGTACCCGTATTCGACGAGAAAACGGTGCAGGGACATTGAGGCGAAGTGATTCGGCGTCTTGGCCGATTGTGCATGCCGCGTTGTCAAGTGGGCAATGCATGGCCGCCTCCGGCTGCACAACTAGAGCTTCGAGCCGACCACAATCATGCCGTCCGTCCTACCGCCGTTGAGGGCCAGCGCAACGAACTGCCTGGACGCCGTGTCCAGGTAGACCACACCGGCGACCGAGCCGGAAACCAGGCAGGTCGCACCCGCGAACGCCACGTTCAGGTTGAAGATGTTCTTGCTGCCGCGCGGCGCCACATTGCCCGTGGCAGTGCAGCCCCTGTCCAGCAGCGTGAAGGCGCCCGAAGCATCGATCGTCAGACGGTTCACTCCGAAATAGCCGTCGAAGGTTCTTCCCGAGATTGCGTACTGCCCCGCCAGGTTTCCCAGCGATGCCGGCTGGTCGTAGGCAGCCGAGTACTTGAGGGACAACGTCACCCCCGTCGACGTCCTGGCCTGGATGCTGGCCTTCTGGGCCACCGTGCCGGTGATCGAGGCACCCGCCTGCGAATTGGATTGGAAGTTGTAGTCGGTGCCGCTGGCCGAGAGAGACGTCCCGTCGCCCTTGGCACTGCCCTGCAGCGCGCCAACGATCTGGTTGCCGGAGGAATAGACGCCCCAAGCCTCCCCGTTGTCCAGAACCGCAAGACTGACGGTGAAGCCGGTCGAGGCCGGACCGACCCAGAAGCCTTCTGCGGTGTTCAGCTTCGCGGCAGCATCATCCCCACCGCCGCTCGGTTGCTGGCCGCCACTGGCCACGCCTCCTGCGCCTCCCCCGATCTGAAGTCCGGGAGCGGAGCGCGACAACTCGCCGCCCTCGCCACCGCAAGCTGCAAGAAGCGCCGCGACGACCGCGGCGGCAAACATCGATTTCCTCATCCCTCTCTCCTTGAGGCTCAGATGTAGTGCACCGCGACGGTGCAGACATCCTCAACTTCGAGGAGGTGCCAACCCCAGATGTTGGACGCTGTTGGAATGATTCTTGGCGGAAGGGGTGGGATTCGAACCCACGGACACTTGCGCGTCGCCGGTTTTCAAGACCGGTGCAATCGACCACTCTGCCACCCTTCCTGACTTGCAGGCCCGGCGCTGATGCGCATTTTTTCGATGCGGTGCGCCAGGGGTGCGCAGCAACCTAGGCTGCGCTCGTCAATTCTATCCTGCGGCCCGGCGCCGAGTTGCGCCGACTCAGTCCCCCGGCAGGAACATCTCCTGCAGGTCGCTCAGGAAGTCGAAACCTTTTTCCGTCGGCCACGCATGCCACAGGTCGCGCGCCAGCAGGCCTTTGTGCTCGGCCTCTTCCAGCGCACGCTGGATCGAGGTGATGGCCAGGCCGGTACGCTCGCCGAACTGGGCAAAGGAAAAACCGTCCTTCAGCCGCAGCGCATTGAGCATGTATTCGAAAGGCAGGTCGGCCAGCGCCACGTCCTCGCTCTGCGCTACCGCATGGCCCGCCAGCGCGTTGTCCATGTACAGGCGCGGATCGCGAAAACGCACCTGCCGCACGATGCGGTGCGCAAAGCTCAGCTTGCCGTGCGCGCCGGCCCCCAGGCCCAGGTAATCGCCAAACTGCCAGTAATTGAGGTTGTGCCAGCAGCGATGCCCCTGGCGGGCGTAGGCCGAGACCTCGTAGCGCGCCAGCCCGGCTGCCCCCGTGGCCGCGGTGATGGCGTCGAGCATTGCGTAGGCATCGTCCTCGGGCGGCAAGTTCTTCGGCGGATGCTTGGCGAAGTAGGTATTGGGTTCCAGCGTCAGGTGGTAGACCGACAGGTGCGGCGGCTGCAGCGCCAGGGCCTGGTCCAGGTCGGCCTGCAGCTGTGCGGCGCCCTGGCCCGGCAGCGCGTACATGAGGTCGATGTTGAAGGTGTCGAAGGCGTCCGCTGCCTCTTCGACCGCAGCAATGGCCTGCGCCCGGTCGTGCACCCGCCCCAGGGCCTTCAGGTGCTCGTCGTTGAAGCTCTGCACCCCCACCGACAGCCGCGTGGCGCCGGCGCCGCGGAAGGCGCGAAAACGCTCCCGCTCGAAGGTGCCGGGGTTGGCCTCCAGCGTGATCTCGCAGTCGGGTGTGAACTTCAGGCGCGCGCGCATCTGGCCCAGCAGGCGATCGATGCCCTCTGGCGAGAAAAGGCTGGGCGTGCCGCCGCCGATGAAGACGCTGTGTACGGTGCGGCCCCACACCAGAGGCAGCGCCGCGTCCAGGTCGGCCAGCACTGCATCGATGTAGCGCTGTTCTGGAAAGGCCTCGCCCTCGCCCTGGCGGGCCTTCCATTCGTGCGAATTGAAATCGCAATACGGGCACTTGCGCAGGCACCAGGGCAGATGCACATACACCGACAGCGGCGGCAACGCCGGCAGCTGCAAGGGGCCGGGCCGCATGTGATGCAGCACGTCATTGGCGCGCGCGGCGCCTGCCTCGTCGGACGGCGAGGTGCCGGATGCCTGCGGAACGATCGGAATACTCATGACGGGAAACGAGGGGCGAGCAACAAGCGGCTTCGCCCGGTACGGGCTCAATCAGGGCGCGGATGTGGAAGCGTCGGCCTGCCACAGCGACTGCCAGCGCTCGCGCATGAGCGCCAGCATGGCACGCGCGGCCTGGCCGCGGTGGCTGTTGGCGTTCTTCACCTCGGGCGGAAGCTGGGCAAAGGTCTTGCCGAACTGGGGCAGGAACATCACGGGGTCGAAACCGAAGCCGTTGTCGCCCACCGGCTCGCGGGCAATCTCCCCAGGCGCCCGGCCCGAGGCGATGAGCGGCTCCGGGTCGTCGTGGCTGCGCAGCGCGACCAGGGTGCTGACCAGTGCGGCGCGGCGATTGGTCAGGCCTTGCATCTGCTCGAGCAGGGCGCGCACGTTGTTGGCATCGCCCTTGGGGTAGCCGAACTGGGTGGCGTAGAAGGCCGTGTCCACGCCGGGCAAGCCGCCAAAGGCGTCCACACACAGGCCTGCGTCGTCGGCGATGGCAGGCAACCCGGTGGCAGCGCTGGCGTGGCGCGCCTTGGCCAGTGCGTTCTCGACAAAGGTGCGGTGCGGCTCCTCAGCCTCGCCAACGCCCAGCTCCGACTGGCGCACCAGCGCAATGCCCAGCGGTGCGAACAGCTGCTGCAATTCGGCCAGCTTGCCGGCGTTGTTGGAGGCCAGGACGAGCTTCATCATCGTCACGCGGACAGCGGCTTGGCCAGCGCCTGCTGCTGCAGCGCGACCAGCTCGCCGATCCCCTTCTCGGCCAGCGCCAGCAACTGGTTCATCTCGGCTCGCGAGAAGGCCTCGCCTTCGGCCGTGCCTTGCACTTCGATGAAATGGCCGGCGCCGGTCATGACCACGTTCATGTCGGTATCGCAGGCCGAGTCCTCGACATATTCCAGGTCCAGGAGCGGCGTGCCCTGCACGATGCCCACCGACACCGCCGCCACGTGGCCGCGGATGGGCGATGCGGCAATGGCGCCTTGGGCCAGCAGCTTGTTCACCGCGTCCTGCGCGGCCACGAAGGCGCCGGTGATGGCCGCCGTGCGCGTGCCGCCGTCGGCCTGCAGCACGTCGCAATCGAGGTGGATGGTGCGTTCGCCCAGCGCGGCCAGGTCGAACACGGCGCGCATCGAGCGGCCGATGAGGCGCTGGATTTCCTGCGTGCGGCCGCTCTGCTTGCCGCGCGCGGCCTCGCGGTCGCTGCGGGTGTGGGTGGAGCGCGGCAGCATGCCGTACTCGGCCGTGACCCAGCCTTCGCCGCTGCCGCGCTTGTGGGGCGGCACGCGCTCTTCCACGCTGGCGGTGCACAGCACGCGGGTCTGGCCGAACTCGATCAGCACCGAGCCCTCGGCGTGGATGGTGAAGCCGCGCGTGATGCGAACGGGACGAAGCTGGTCGGCGGCACGGTTGCCGCTGCGGATGAAGTCGGTCATTGCAATGGGGGACTGGAAACTAAACGGAAATTCAGGTCTTGCTGCGAGCGGCAGAGCGCCGGATGGCCTCGTTGATCTCGGCAATGGAGCGCTCGATGGCGTCTTCGTCCAGATCGGCCGCCTCGCTTTCGGAAGGCATGCCGGCCTGGATGGTGGAGGCGAACACGCCTTCGCTGATGCTGTCGGTGGACACGCCGCGCTCCAGGCCGGTGGTGTCGGGCGTTTCCCATTCGAGGGCGATCATGGTCACGTTGTCGCCGTTGGCGCCGCCGCGGCGCAGGGCCATCTCGACCAGTTCGGGCGCCGCGTCGGCCACCGGGCGGGTGGCCAGGATCCGCACGATCTGCATCTCGTCCATGACGCCCCACAGCCCGTCGGAGCACAGCATGACGCGGTCGCCCTGCAGGAGCGGCAGCGGCTCCGAGATCTCGAACATGGGGGTGGTGGGCGAGCCCAGGCAGGTCAGCAGCAGGTTGCGGTTGAAGACCTCGGGCCCGGCGTTGGGGCGTGGGCGCTCGGCGTGCGAATGGTCGAGCGTGCGGGTGAGCATCTCGCCATCGCGAACCACGTAGAGGCGCGAATCGCCGCAGTGGACCCAGGTGGCGCTGTTGTCCTGCAGCACGGCAGCCACCACGGTGGTGCGGGGCGTGTCGAGCATGCCCTTGTTGCCGGCGTAGCGCATGATCTGCTGGTGCGCCGACATCACGGCCGAGCTCAGGAAGGATTTCACGTCCTTGAGCATGGGCCGCGCCTCGCGCTGGTACAGCGCCGCGATGGTCTGCAGCGCCATCTGCGCCGCCACCTCGCCCTCGGGGTGGCCGCCCATGCCGTCGGCCAGCACGAACAGGCCCGACTCCCGCGTGTAGCAATAGCCCATGCGGTCTTCGTTCTTGAGACGGCCGCCCTTGCGGCTGACCTGGAAGACGGAAAACTTCATGCGGGTCTTGTGGTCGGTGCAGCTGCCTTGGGCAGCGATTTCTTCTCGGAAGAGCGGATGTTGTCGATGGACAGGCGCACCTTCTCGCCCACGGTGAGCTTGGTGTAGCGGCGCTCGCCCTCGCGGCTGAGTTCCTTTTGCAGCGCGAACACCGACTGCGGGCGCGAGAGCGGGTCGAGCGACATGCACCACTCCACCACCTCGATCAAGTTGTCGGAATACACGCCGCGCAGGCGCGACAGCGACAGCGACAGCCGGTCTTTCTCGATGCGTTGCGGCGCATCGCTGGGCGGATAGCCCTGCATGCACGCATAGATGCAGGCGCCGATGGCGTAGATGTCGGTCCAGGGGCCCATCGACGAGTCGCGCCGGTACATCTCGGGCGCGGCAAAGCCGGGGGTGTACATGGGGCGGATGAAGTTGCCCTCTTTGCTGAGCACCTCGCGCGCCGCGCCGAAGTCGATCATCACCGCGCGGTCGTCGTCGGTAACGAAGATGTTGGCCGGCTTGATGTCCAGGTGGAGCATCTTGTGCTGATGCACGATGCGAAGGCCACGCAGGATCTCGTCGAAGAGCGAGCGGATGGTGGACTCGCGGAACACCTTCTGCTTCTTCAGGTCGCGTGCGGTGACGATGAAGTCCTGCAGGGTCGCGCCCTCCAGGTAGTTCATCACCATGTAGACGGTTTCGTTCTCGCGGAAGAAGTTGAGCACGCTCACCACCGAGGCGTGCGAGATCTGCGCGAGCGAGCGGCCTTCTTCGAAAAAGCTCTTCAAGCCCAGCCGGTAGAGCGAAAGTTTTTCCGGCGGCACCACCGGCAGCAATTCGCCCACGCCGCGCGTGGCCAACGAAGAAGGCAGATATTCCTTGATGGCCACTTGCTGGCCCGTACTGTCGACGGCCAGGTAGACGACACCAAAGCCCCCGGCCGACAGCCGGCGCACGACGCGGTAACCGCCAATGACCGTGTCCGGCAGCAGGGGCGAAGGTTTGACCTTTGACATAATCCGGGAGTTTCGCCCGAAGGCGGTAGTGCGGCAAGCGAACGACATGCCGGCGCCAACGTGCGAGGACAACCATCACAGCGAGGCGCAATGCCAGTTTACAGTATGACCGGCTACGCAAGTGGCCAGGCCGGCAGCCCTGCCGGCAGCACCGAGGGCGATGCGCGTCCCTCGGCAGCAGGCCGCCTGGGCCTGGAAATCCGCTCGGTCAACAGCCGCTTCCTGGACCTCACATTCAAGCTGCCCGAAGAGCTTCGCCAACATGAATCGGCGTTGCGCGAACTGTTGGGAGAACGCCTCAAACGCGGCAAGGTCGAGGTGCGCGGCAACATCGAGAGCGCGGCGGCCGGCGGCGTGGTCGAGCCCTCGGCCCGCTTTCTCCAACGCCTGAACGGCGTTCAGGACAGCATCCGGGCCTGGCTGCCCGGGGCGCGCGAGCTGAGCGTGGCCGACGTGCTGCGACTGGCTGGCGGCGAAAGCGCGGCCCACGGCGACTGGGGCCCGACGCTGACAGAGCTGGCCACCCGCGTCATCGACGACCTGGTGGCGGCGCGCGGCCGCGAGGGCGCACGCCTGGCGGCCATGCTGTCGGACCGCGTTTCCCAGTTGCGCAAGCTCGCCGAGCAGGCCGCCCCGCTGGTGCCCCAGCTGGTCGAGCAGCAGCGCCAGCGATTCCTGGAGCGCTGGCAGGAGGCCATGGGCCTGGCGGCAGGCAGCACCCTGCCCGAAGCCGCGCAGGACCGGGCGCTTTCCGAAGCCACGGCCTTCGCCATCCGCATCGACGTGGCCGAGGAACTCACCCGGCTGGCTTCGCACCTGGACGAGATCGAGCGGCTGCTCAAGAAGGGTGCCGACATCGGCAAGCGTCTCGATTTCCTGATCCAGGAGCTGCACCGCGAAGCCAACACCCTGGGCTCCAAGTCGGCCACGCTGGAGCTCTCGCGCATCGGCGTGGACATGAAGGTGCTGATCGAGCAGATGCGCGAGCAAGTACAGAACATCGAGTAAAACCGGACATGGACTATCCCGGAAACATCTTCGTGGTGGCCGCCCCCAGCGGCGCCGGCAAATCGAGCCTGGTCAAGGCGCTGATGGAGCTGGACTCCGCCGTTCAGCCCTCCGTCTCGCACACCACGCGCCCCCCGCGCGGCCAGGAAAAGCACGGCCGCGAATACTTTTTCGCCTCGCATGCCGAGTTCGACGCCATGGTCGAGGGCGATGCCTTCGTCGAATGGGCCCATGTGCATGGCCAGCGCTACGGCACCTCCAAGAGGGCCATCGAGGAGCGGGTGGCCCAGGGCGCCGACGTGGTGCTGGAAATCGACTTCCAGGGCGCGCTGCAGATCCGCAAGGCCTTTGCCAATGCGGTGCTGATCTTCATCCTGCCGCCCAGTTGGGAAGAGCTGCGTTCGCGCCTGGAACGCCGCGGGGAAGACAGCGACGAAGTCATCGAGCTGCGCCTGAAAAACGCCGCCGAGGAGATGGCGCAGGCGTGCCTGTTCGATTTCGTTATAATCAACGAGATATTTGAACGCGCGCTTTTCGACCTCAAAGCGATCGTCCACGCGCAGCGGCTTCGGTATACCGCACAGCGCCGCCTGCGTGCCGACACCTTCGCCGCGCTGAACATTCCCTGACAGACCACCACCCGAAAGCTCAACGATGGCCCGCATCACTGTCGAAGATTGCCTGCAACAGATCCCCAATCGCTTTCAGCTCGTGCTGGTGGCCACCTACCGCGCCCGCATGCTGAGCCAGGGCCACGCCCCCAAGATCGAAAGCAAGAACAAGCCGGGCGTCACCGCCCTGCGCGAAGTGGCCGAAGGTAAGGTCGGTCTCGAAATGCTCAAGAAGGTGCCGGGCTGATAGCGGCTGGTCACTTTCAAAAAGAAAGGCACCCACTGTGGTGCTTTTTTTACGCCCTGACACGGATGGCTGGCGGCCACGCTAAAGTCGGGGTATGAGCGCAGCGTCGGCCCGCCCCATGCAAGCTTGCGTCCCATCGGGAGGCAGCCGGGGCACGCCCGTGCCGGCCAAGGGGGCCTCGACATGACCGCCCTGGCCAAGACCAAACCCGTCAGTCCGGCCGGCGCCCACCGCCCGACGCCGGCGTCGCTCAACGCCGCAGCCGCCAGTTTTGCTGCCCTGACGGCCAAGCTCGACTACCTGGACGCGGAAGATACCGAGCTGGTACGCCGCGCCTACCGCTTTGCCGACGAGGCCCACCTGGGCCAGTTGCGCAACAGCGGCGAGCCCTACATCACCCACCCGATCGCCGTGGCCGCCCAGTGCGCCGAGTGGAAGCTCGACGCCCAGGCCCTGATGGCCGCCCTGCTGCACGACGCCATCGAGGATTGCGGCGTGACCAAGGCCGAGCTCATCGAGCGCTTCGGCGCCCCGGTGGCCGAACTGGTGGACGGGCTCACCAAGCTGGACAAGCTGCAGTTCAACACCCGCGAGGAAAACCAGGCCGAGTCCTTCCGCAAGATGCTGCTGGCCATGGCACGCGACGTGCGCGTCATCCTCATCAAGCTGGCCGACCGCACCCACAACATGCGCACGCTGGACGACGCGCCGCGCGAGAAGTGGGGCCGCATTTCGCGCGAGACGCTGGACATCTATGCGCCCATCGCGCACCGGCTGGGCCTGAACCAGACCTACCGCGAGCTGCAGGAAGAATCCTTCAAGCACCTGCTGCCCTGGCGCTACGCGGTGTTGTCCAAGGCCGTTACCAAGGCCCGCAGCCGGCGGCGCGACCTGATACAGAAGGTGCAGAGGGAGCTGGAAACCGCCTTTGCCGGCGCCGGCATCGGTGTTCGGATCGGCGGACGCGAGAAAACGCTCTACTCCATCTACCGCAAGATGCAGGACAAGCACCTGAGCTTTGCCCAGGTGACCGACATCTACGGCTTTCGCCTGATCATGCCCACGGTGATCAGCTGCTACACCGGCCTGGGCATCCTGCACCAGCTGTACAAGCCGCTGCCGGGCAAGTTCAAGGACCACATCGCCATCCCCAAGGTCAACGGCTACCAGTCGCTGCACACCACGCTGGTCGGGCCGTCGAGCGTGAACGTCGAATTCCAGTTGCGTACCGAGGCCATGCACGTGGTGGCCGAATCGGGCGTGGCGGCGCACTGGCTGTACAAGGCCTCCGACCCGACCCCGGCCAGCAACGAGCGGCTGGGCACCAAATGGCTGCAGTCGCTGCTCGACATCCAGGACGAAACCCGAGACGCGGCCGAGTTCTGGGACCACGTCAAGGTCGACCTGTTCCCCGACGCGGTGTACGTGTTCACGCCCAAGAGCCAGATCCTGGCGCTGCCGCGCGGCGCCACGGTGATCGACTTTGCCTACGCCATCCACAGCAACGTGGGCGACCACACGTCGGCCGCGCGCATCAACGGCGACCAGGTGCCGCTGCGCACCGAGCTGAAGAACGGCGACGTGGTCGAGGTCATCACCGCGCCCACCTCCAACCCCAACCCGGCCTGGCTGGGCTTCGTACGTACCGGCCGGGCGCGCTCGAAGATCCGCCACTACCTCAAGACGCTGGCGCAGGCGGAATCCGAACAACTGGGCGAGCGCCTGCTGGCCCAGGCGCTGCGCGCCGAGGGCCTGGGCAGCTTGCCCGTGGACGACGACGAGCACCAGCCCATGTGGGAGAAGCTGCTGCGCTTTACCGGCAACCGCAGCCGCTCCGAACTGCTCACCGACATCGGCCTGGGCAAGCGCATTGCCACCATCGTCGCCAAGCGGTTGATGATGCTGCTGGCCGAGCGCGGCGAAAAGCCAGACGCCCTCATGCTCAGCCGCGAACGCTTTACCGCGCACGAAACCGTCTCGCAGGGCGCCGTCACGCTCGACGGCAGCGAAAACTCTTCCGTCCGCTTCGCCCTGTGCTGCCGCCCCATTCCGGGCGACGAGATCGTCGGGTACCTCGGCCACGGCGAAGGCCTGGTGGTGCACACCGAGGAATGCGGCGTGGGCCAGCGCCTGCGCTTCCGGGACAGCGAACGCTTCTTCGCGGTCGAATGGGCGGACGAGCCGGTACGCACCTTCGAGACCGGCATCGTCATCACCGTGCGCAACGACAAGGGCGTGCTGGCACGCGTGGCAGCTGCTCTTTCTGCAGCCGAAGCCGACATCACCCATGTGGAGATGTCGGAAGAAGTGCCGCAGGATTCGACCGACCTGCGCTTCGTGATCGCGGTGCGCGACCGCACGCACCTGGACGCGGTGCTGCGTGCCGTGCGCCGCACGCCTTCGGTGCTGAGTGCCGTGCGTACCGTGCCTGCGCCCTAGGTCCCGTACCCGGTCAATCGGACGGCGGGTAGCGCACCTCCAACACCTCGACCTCGTGCACGCCGCCAGGCGTGACCAGCTTCACCACGTCGCCCTCGCGCGACTTCAGCAGCGCACGGGCAATGGGCGAGATCCAGCTGACCTGGTGCTGGCTGCTCTCGGCCTCGTCAATGCCCAGGATGGTGACGGTGCGCTCTTCACCCCGTTCGTCCGCATAGGTGACGGTGGCGCCGAAGTAGACCTGGTCGCTGCCATGGTGCACCGAGGGATCGGTGACTTCGGCGATTTCCAGTCGCTTGGTGAGAAAGCGGATTCGCCGGTCGATCTCGCGCAGGCGCTTCTTGCCGTAGAGGTAGTCGCCGTTCTCGGAGCGGTCGCCGTTCTTGGCGGCCCAGTGAACAGCCTCGACCACCTTCGGGCGCTCGTCGTCCATCAGCTGGATCAGCTCCGTGCGCAGGCGCGCGAAGCCGCCCGGCGTCATGTAGTTGCGGGTGCCCGCGGGAATAGAGGGCAGCGCGCCGTCGTCCTCATCGTCGGCAGCGTCGCTTTCCCTGGTGAATGCCTTGCTCATGGCTCGATCGGTTTTGTCTTCAATCAAGCGAAATGATAGGCCGGCCGAGGCCCTGCGCATTCACCCTTGCCGTCAAGTTGCCACTCGGGACATGGGTGGATAGCCGGCCTCGGCGAGCGCTTCGGAAAAGTCCTCTCTGCTTTCCGGCGAAGCGATCTTCAATTGGCGCCTGCCGACATCGATGTCGACCTGGGCCCGCGGGTCGACCAGCCTGCAGGCCATTGCAACCTTGCTGGCGCAATGGCCGCAGCTCATGTCGGGAAGAGTGAATTCGAGCATGGTTCTCCTTCGGTGGTTGTGAGCTGCGGACTCTGGGGTCTTGCACCGTGAGAAGGTCAATGCCGGGCACGCAAAGACCCGACAGGCAACCAAGTCGAAAAAGGCGCTTGACCCTCTCATGATGTAAAGGTTGAGACTTGCCTCACCTCAACAAGGAGACGCAATGAACAACAACGCCCATCGCCACGCCGCCGCCCACGCGCACCACGACCGTCATCACGACCGCCATCACGGGCTTCACCAAGAAGGCTCATCGCCCGTCGCCTTGCCCAGCTTGAACGTCACGGCGTTCTGGGCCACCTTGCATTGCTTGTCCGGGTGTGCGGTCGGGGAGGTGCTCGGCATGGTGATCGGGACCGCCCTGGGCCTGTCGAACGGCGAGACCATCGTGCTGGCGACCGCCCTTGCCTTTGCGTTCGGCTATGCGTTCACGATGACGCCGCTGCTGCGTTCCGGCATGCCCTTGCGCCAGGCAGCGCAGGTCGCGCTCGCGGCCGATACCGTGTCCATTGCCATCATGGAAGTCGTGGACAACCTCGTGATGATGGCCGTGCCAGGCGCCATGGACGCGACCCTTGCGCAGCCGCTGTTCTGGGCTGCGCTCGCGTTTTCACTGGTCGTGGCGGGCGCTGCGGCGTACCCGGCCAACCGCTGGTTGATTGCACGCGGCGCCGGGCATGCCGTGGTGCATGCGCATCACCGACACTGAGTTCATGGGCGCCGGACCGACGTGCACTCCGACTGCGCCCGCTCCGACCAGCAACGCGCAAAAAGTTTCGAATGGTTCGGGATCTTGCCTAGGTCTTGACGCTCATTTGCCGATCTTCGAGTTCAGCGTCTCGGCAAGGTAGTTCGTTGCAAGCACCTGGGCGAGCTGCAGCGCGCATCGAGTCTGTTCCTCTGGCACCACGACCCCGCCCAGGTTCGTGTGCACAAGTTCCTTCGCATATTCCAGTTGCTCGCGAGTCACCGCCTGTGCGCGGGCAAGCATCGTCTGCTGGAAGGGATTGGTCTTTGCTGGATCTCTGGACATCTGCTTGTCTCCGCGTCGAGAAAAAGCTCGCAGTATGAAGGAGCCCTCCCCATTCATCCGGTCACGGCGAAGGGGCCGCTAACTGAACGGGTGATGGATTCTTCAGTAGCGCTTTCGTACATCGCGCGCGCAGTCCCAGGACCGTTCTCGGACTGAGCATCATTCAAGTAGGTGATGCGCGACCCAGCATGCTCGCCAAGATTTGGCCGCCGAAACACTGGCTTCGGAAGACGCCAGCATGAGGCCGAGCATTCCGCAGTAGTTGAGCTTGCCGGGGCCGCGCAGGCCCTCTGCAAACACGATGCGGATGGACGTGGGTGACCGAGGGTCGGAGACCGCGTGGCAGCCAAGGCGGCGTCAGTGGCAGGCCGCAGCCCGGTGCTGCATCTCCAGCACCCACATGCCCAGGCGAACGCGAGTCTCGCGCCTGAGCTTTTCCAGGCTTTCGATCTGTTCCGGATCCAGTGACTGCCCGCTCGCCAAAATCGCTGCTTCGGCGGCTCTCAATCGGTCACTGGCGTCCTTCCAGGCAAGGTAGTTCGCTGAAGGTTTGAGGTGCATTTGCCACCCCCAAGTTGCGTTTCACACGCAGATTGTGCTCCTGTGCCTCGCATCCTGGCCCCAGGAGCGAGCGGCCGGAACGAAAAAGCCCCGGCCGTTTCCAGTCGGGGCAAGAGGTCGGTGGTCGACCTTGGAGAAACGGGTACAAGCCTTAGGTCCGCGGAGCCGAACTGGAGTTCCCCTGGTTCTCGCTGGACCTGAGCGAAAAACCGCCTCCGGGCAGATTGTCAAACTATAGCGCTACGCGGCGCCCTCCGCAGGCCCCAATCGACCGCAACATGCACGAGAACGGTCTCGTTCCTCGCCTGGTCGGCGCAGCCGCGGTTGCGTGAGTCGCGCAAAAAGAAAAAGGGTTAGAACGTTCTCACGTTCTAACCCTCGAAGAAGTTGGTGCGGCTGGCAGGATTCGAACCCACGACCCCTTGGTTCGTAGCCCGCTAGCCGCGAATAATCTGATTGAAAATCAACGACTTAGGGCGTCCACCCATCATCGTTGTGCATGGGGTTGCCTAGGGGCGCAAAGAAGAGTTGCGCAAAACTTGCGCAGGCTCACGCTGTCCCAGCGGCACGTTGAATCCGCTCCCATATGGCGTGAGCTATTCCATTGCGCCACACGCCGACCAGCAGTTCGCGGAAGTCACTACTGCTCGATGCCGCTTGCTCTATCTTTTCGATGAACAACGGCCCGTGTTTGACCAACAAGTCCTCTAATGGGCCCGCAGCCAAGCAGGCACGCTCCAGATCGTTGCGCGATGCGGTGAAGATCATTTGGATCACAAGCCAAGCCCGCTCAGGATCGGTTCTCACGAGATCGTCGACTTCGATCACGAACTGGAACAACTCGTCTGAGGCAGACACCTTGACCACACCACTCTCCGCAGTTTCCGCGGCGCGGTGATAGGCCAACCACCCGTCAACGAGACGTTGCAGCGGATCGTCGTTCATCATCATCCTTATCGGGCAGGACAGTTTGGCGCATCGATCGAAGCGAGCTTGATATATTCGCCATTGACCGAGCACCCCTTCGCCTGAGCTTGCTCAATGAGCTTTTGTAGCTGCCGCTGTTTGTCGCCGAACTTCCACTGGTGACCAAGCCACGAGAACTTGCCAATCGGGCGCGTGCAGAACAAGTTTCCAGCATCACCCGTCATGCTTACGTATCGCTGCCGGAGTTCACCAGCGACCTCTTCCATACGTTGCTGGAGGTCCCAGCAGTCGGGCTCCTCCTGGCAGAAGATTCTGTCGAGCCTCTTCGCCAAATCCTTTTGAGCGGCAGCAGAGGGATTCGGCACAAAAGGCCCTGTAGCAGCAGGTCGATCTTCAAGCGAAGCCTGCAGGCCCAGCGGATCAGTGTACTTGAGGGGATTTCCGCTCACATACGCGAACCGACTCCATCCACCATCGAGCCCGATGGGATCAGCCTGGGTGTACCTGCCGCTGGTGGGGGAGTAGCTTCGGAAGTAGTTGTAGTGCAGCCCCGACTCCTCATCAAAGTACTGCCCCGGATAGCGCAGGTTGAACTTGATGGCCGGCGCGCTGGTGGTGCCCGGATTGGCGGTGATGTCCAAGTTCGCAAACCGCCACTTCGCCAGCGTCGGCTTCTCCTCTCCAAACGCGCTGTACGCCCACTGCCACACCGCCTGCCCGCTGGCGTCTGTCAGCCGCCGCGGCGTGTTCAGGTGATCGGCATGCACCGCATAGAAGTTTGTGCCGTTGACCAGCACCGCCACCGGCATCGGGCCGCTGGCCGTGGGCAGCCAAATGTACTGCGCATTGCCCCCGCTGTTGGCCCCGCCCGTGCCGGCTTCGGCCAGCAGCGTGCCCTCCTCGTCGTACACATAGCCGTAGCCCAGCTTCTCGCTTTCCGTGACGGGCGCGGACCACAGCCGCTGGAAGAACGCCGCCAGGGTGGCGAAGAAGCCCGGATCGCTCTCGTCGCCCTCTGCCGGCGGGTACAGCGGCTCGGTCTTGAACACCCGCTGGCCCAGCGCGTTGTAGGCGTAGCGCGTGGTTGGCGAGGTGTCGGTAGCGCCGGTGGTCGCTCCCGCCAGGCGGCCCTCGGCGTTGTAGGCGTAGCTGCGCAGGCCGTCGCCGGTGAGGTCGCCATTGGCGTTGTAGGCGTAGTTCACGCTGGTGGCCACGCTGCCCGTCTGGGTGAAGCCCAGCAGGTGGTTGCTGGCCCCATCGCCGCTGTATGTCCGGCTGACGGTCTGCCCGCCCAGGGTTCTCGTACTGCCCGTGCGGTTGCCGTTGCTGTCGTAGCTGAAGCTGGCCGTGTCGCTTGCCCCAGCGTTGCTGTTGTCGAAGCCGATGATGCGGCCCACCGCGTCGTAGCTCACCGTCCAGCTCGCGTTGCCGCTGGTGATGGTGCTTTGCGTGGGGTCGCTGTCGGTCGGGTAGAACAGCTGCTGCGTCAGGCTAGTGATGCGGCCGGCACCGTTGTAGACGTAGCCGGAGAACTCGGTGGCGGTCAGGCGCCCTGCCGTGTCGTAGCTGCGGCTGGCGTTCAGGCCCGGGGTCACGAAGCTCCAGTTCCAGCCGGTCGGCTGGCCCAGGGGATTCCAGGTGATGGCGCTGACCAGCGGGGTTCCGTTCCAGTCCAGGCGCGCCAGGCGACCCGTGGTGTCGTACACATGGCTGAGCACGCCGCCGCCCGGGTAGGTGATGCTGGCCAACTGGCCGCCGGCGTAGTAGGCATAGCCCACCTGCAGCGTCTGGCCGCTGATCAGGCTTTGCTGCTTGAGCGTGACGCGGCCGAACCCATCGCGCGTGTAGGTGGTGGTGCCGCTGCGGTCCACGATCTGCGACAGGTATCCGTTGCCGGTGCTCGCCAGGTCGTAGCTCAGCGTGGTGCTCTGGCCATCCGCAAAGGTCAGCACCACGGGCCGACCGAGTGCATCGCGCTGGATCTGGGTGGCCTGGCCCAGTGCATCGATGATCTGCACCGGCAGGCCCAGGCCGTCGTACTGGGTGCTGCGCACGCCGCTGTCGTTGCTGGCTTCGCTGGTGGCGTTGCCCAGGGCGTCGCGGCCATAGCTGGTGGCCACGCCCTTGAAGTCGGTGGCCTGGACCACGTCGTCCAGGCCGTTGCGCGTGAGGCCGGCCGTCGCGTTGGCCGCGTTGGTGATGGTCTTGACGCGCCGCAGGTTGTCCAGCCCCCAGCGCGTGCTCTGGTTCAGCGCGTTGGTCTGGCTGGTCAGATCACCGTTGGCGTCGTAGCCGAAGACGTTGGTCTGGCCCGAGCCTTCGGTGGTGGAGGCCACGCGGTTGATGTTGTTGATGCTGCGCGCCACAGTGAAGGCGACGGCCCCCGAGGCATCCTTGATCTGCTCGGCGGTGCGGTTGCCCATGCCGTCGAGGGTGAAGCTTCCTTGCTCGCCGCGGTTGTTGCTCCAGCCTATGAGGCGATGGGCCGGGTCGTAGGTGTAGTTGACAACCAGGCCCGTGGGCAGGGCCAGCGTTGCCAGCGTGCCGGTGGGGTTGTAGGTGAAGGTGGTGGTTTGCGCCCCGCCCACCGTCTGGGTGAGCAGGCGGTCGCGCAGGTCGTAGGTGTAGGTGGTGGCCAGGCCGTTGGGGGCGGTCATACTGGCCACGCGGTTGGCGGCGTCGTAGGTGTAGCTGGTGACGTGGCCCAAGGCGTTGGTGGCGGTCAGGACATTGCCGAAGGTGTCGTAGGTGTAGGTGGTGACGGCGCCGTTGGGCTCGGTGGCGGTCTCCACCAGTTGTTGGGCGTTGTAGGTCCA